>NZ_LWEZ01001705.1:0-1654 GCF_001634945.1 Alcanivorax sp. HI0044 | reverse complement strand
TGATCCAGCCCCATGACCTGGGTTGCCACCATGGTGGCGGACTCGCAAATCACCGGATTCACCTTGCCCGGCATGATCGACGAACCCGGCTGGGTGGCCGGCAGCTGCACCTCACCCAGCCCATGGATCGGCCCGGAATTCATCCAGCGCAAGTCGTTGCTGATTTTCATCAGTACCACCGCCAGCCCGCGCAGGGTGGCGGACAGGTTGAGGGGAGCATCCAACGCACTCTGGGCGACAAAGGGGTGTGGCAGGGATTTGAAGGCCAGCCCGGTTTCATCCGCCAATTGCGCAGCAAAGGTACTGCCGAAATCCGGATGGGCATTAATGCCGCTACCTACCGCTGTGCCTCCTTGGGGTATTGCCAACAGCTCATCGCGGGCTCGCGCCACACGACCACAGGCATCCTGCAATTGCATGGCCCAGGTCTGCAGCTCCTGCTCCACGGTCACCGGCATGGCATCCATCAGGTGGGTGCGCCCGGTTTTCACCGTCTCCCGGTGCTCTCTGGCGCGCAAACCCAGCTCGGCAATCAACTGCTCAAGCGCGGGGATCAGGTGCTCAGTGACGGCCAAGGCCGCAGACACATGAATGGCGGTGGGTATGGTGTCGTTACTGCTCTGGCCCAGGTTCACATCGTCATTGGGGTGAATCGCGGCACCGGCTTCCTCGCACAGATGCGCAACCACCTCATTGACGTTCATGTTGGTGCTGGTGCCGGAACCAGTCTGGAAAATATCCACCGGAAACTGGTCCAGGTGATGCCCCTCCAGCAGATCGTTACAGGCACCGACAATGGCCACGGCCTTGTCCGCCGATAGCGTTTCAAGCTGCCGGTTGGTTTCCGCCGCACACCGTTTGATACGGACCACCGCCTGAATAAAGCGGGCCGGCAACTGGCGACCACTGACAGGAAAGTTATCCACCGCACGCTGAGTCTGAGCGCCCCAGCGGGCCGTGACAGGGACCTGAATATCGCCGAGGGAATCGGTTTCGGTGCGGGTGTCGTGGGTTGCCATGGCCAGCCTCCTGCCTGAGAAAAATAACACTGTGCATCATCATGGCATGCCAACAGCCACGTTGCATTTCAAGGCTGTGGAAAACGGGAGTCGTCCTTTAGAGTCAAACTTGCCCACACGGGTATTAATCACAGCAGGGCTACCGGCTAATGCTATTACGTCGTCCATAACAGCAACACTGAGAGCAAAGCCACCAGGCAAAGCTGTTGGCAAACGGTTTGGGTAGCACTAGCGTGAATACCGAGAATCGCACCGTAAGCGGCGCCCCTGCATAGAGAATAGAGAATCTGGCCACTTACTTGCCGATGCAGAACGAGGAGAATATTCGCCCCAGCAGATCATCGGCGGTAAAGGCACCGGTGATTTCTTCCAGTGCTTTTTGGGCGGCTCGCAGGTCTTCGGCCAGCAGCTCGCCGGCAGCATGGCCATGCAATTGCCGCACTCCACTATCCAGGGCCGCCAAGGCCTGTTCCAGCGCCGTGATATGGCGGCGGCGGGCGGAAAAGCGACTTTGCCCTTCCCCTTGATAGCCGGCAGCGGCTTTCAAGTGATTACGCAACGCCTGCAGCCCTTCGCCGCTGGCGGCGGAAATCACAAAGGCACCATCATCGCGCTTTCCGGGGGAGATCCCGGAC
>NZ_LWEZ01001704.1:0-2237 GCF_001634945.1 Alcanivorax sp. HI0044 | reverse complement strand
ATCCTGATTCTGTTCGGGGTCTTTGTCATCGGTCTGGTGGATAACATCCTGCGCCCGATTCTGGTGGGCCGCGACACCAAGCTGCCGGACTATGTGGTGCTGTTTTCCACCCTGGGCGGGCTGGCCATGTTTGGCATCACCGGGTTTGCGGTGGGGCCATTGTTGGCTGCCCTTTTCGTGGCATTCTGGGGTATCTTTATCCGTGAATTTAACGAGGACGGTGTCGCTGCGCTGCCGGTGGAAAGCGAGCCGGATGAGACACCTTCCGGGAGTGCGTAACGATGATTTTTCTGCGATTGGTGCTGGCGGCTTCTGTGGCCGGGTTGTCCGCGTTTGGTTGTGACGAAGACGACGACGTCTTCTCCAACGACAGCGCCCAACTGTACTTCCATAACCAGCTCACCCAGGTGGGTGGCGGCAGTGAAGACGATATCACCGTGGACCTGTTCGTGGATGACCAGAACACGGCAGAAGAAAGCAATGTGGCCTATACGACGCGGGGCAGCGTGAGCGCCAACAGTTTCAAGCTGGACGACGACAGCCAGTCGGTGGCGTTCGATGCCCGCGGCAGCAGTTCCGGCAGCTCCCTGGTTAACGGCCCGATCAACCGGACGCTTACCGGGGGCAACCGCTACACGGTGGTGCTGATGGGCGACACCACCCTGGATAACCGCCAACTGAAAACCTTCAGTCACCAGAAGATGGATGTGGGTAGCGGGCAGATCCGGGTGCGTTTTATCAACACACTGTCACGCCTGTCCGGGGATGAGCTGAGCGTCACCGCCAGCGGTAGCACCCCCGGTGGCCAGGCACTGGTCAGCGGGCTGGAATATGCCGACGGCAGCAGCTACGTGTCTCTGAGTGCCGGCAGCAACCTGGCGGTGACCATCAACAACGAAACCCAGGGCGTGATCATCGATGATGTGAGCTGCAGCGTCAGCAGCGGCCGCAGCTACGACGCCATCATCGCGTACACAGAATTCGACAGTGACGACGACCAGATTTCCCTGTACTGCCAGCCGTTCAGCAACTGAACGGCTGGAACTTCTCGCTACGAAAAACCTCTGAACTGCCAACCAATACCAAAAAGTGGGGCTTCTTCGTGATTAGGATGCCCTTTTTGCGTTTGCCTTGGGAGGAACTATGCGAATGATCGGAATGCTGGCGGTGGCCAGCGCAGTCGTCTTGTCCGGCTGTGGCGGTGACGATGATGACGTGGAAGATTTGCTGCGTCCGCCGGCCAGTCTCTACTTTCACAATCAGCTGACGGATTTTACCGACCCGGATGCAGCAAGTATTCGTGTGGATGTGATCACCAATAAGGCGTCAGATCCGCTATTTGAAGATGTGGGATATTCCACCGATGAGCAAAGCGGGATGAACCTGAAGCTGGCGGCTGATACCGAAACCGTCGATTTTCAGGTTCGCAATGCCGATGGCGACATGCTGGACAGGGAGATTGCTCTTAAGGCCGGGTCGAATTATACGCTTGTGCAGATGGGGGATGTGTCCGGTGCTTCCAGCGCCCTGAAACTGGAATCCTTCCTTCAGCAAACGCCTTCAGTACAGTCGTCGAAGGTGGGGGTACGTTTTATTCACGCCATGTATCAACAGGCAGATACGACTTTCTCTATCGGCACAATTCCAGGCTTGCAGTATGGCAAAGCCACGGCCTATTTTTCGGACACGCCCAATGGTAGCAGCCGTCTGGAAGTACAAGTAAAAGATGCTGCGGATGGCAGCCTGATCGAGACAGTGTCCTGCGCGGTTCAGGCGGGCAAGGTCTACGACGCCATCATTACCCACAAAGGATTTGCTGATCCCGACATGGCGATGTTCTGCCAGCAGGTTGAAGGCAGTTAATTGATTTTGTAGGTCGGCTTAGGGCGTAGCCGTAAGCCGACTCCACCCTGTCCTCTTGCTCCACCGCTAAAGGTCGGATTACGCCTTTCAGGCTCTCTGTGCCCTTGGGTAAATCTGACCTACGGGGAGGGCGATCTACCCCGCGTTTATTTCAGTCGCACCGACGGATCCAGTGTAGGTGCCGTCAAGGGTGCTCCCTGGTAGGCGGAGACCTCGCCAAAGCGATCGTTGGGCCATTGTTGCCAGTCGCTCACCGCCTGATTCAGCCGCTCCTGATCCCGGCCGACAAAATTCCACCACAGCAGTACCGGCTGCCCCAGCGGCTCGCCGCCCAGCAGCATGATGCGGCTGTCGGTGGAGAGTGTGAGAGCCAG
>NZ_LWEZ01001703.1:0-8646 GCF_001634945.1 Alcanivorax sp. HI0044 | reverse complement strand
CCTGCTTGCCCCCGCAGCGCCCCTTCAGGCCCACCCCGGCGGCCTCGATCAACAAGGCGGACACACCGACCGACGCAGCGGCGACTACCATTGCCACCGCGAACCCTGCTTCACCCTGCACCGCCAACAGCAACAGGCCGAGCAGGATGCCGACGACGCACAACGCGCGTTCAGCACACTCTATGACCGGGACCGTTGGCCCCACTGGATTGATGCAGACCAGGATTGTCAGGACACCCGGGCTGAAGTCTTGATTGCCACCAGCCAGATAGCCGTGACCTTCACCGGCCCGGATCACTGCACCGTGGCCAGCGGCCGCTGGTACGACCCCTACACCCACCAGACCTTCACCCAGGCCGGCGATCTGGATATGGATCATTTTGTCCCCCTGCGCCATGCCCACGGCCACGGCGGCGACCAGTGGGACGAACGGTTGCGCCGACAATTTGCCAACGATCCGGACAACCTGATCCCGGTATCCGCCAGCGCCAACCGCAGCAAAGGCGCCCGCAGCCCGGACCAGTGGCTTCCCGACAACCGTCGCTACTGGTGCGAATACGGCCAGCAATGGGAACGGATCAAGCAACGCTACCAATTGATGGTCACGCTCCAGGAAGCTGACGCCCTGAAACAGCTGTTAAGCCATTGCCCGCTGGCGGCACATCCCTGACAGACTGTTGCAAACCCATAACGACAAAACCCCGACCACAGGGCCGGGGTTTTGCTTATCGCCGCTACCGCCCAAAGGCGGTGCGCTCACTGCATGACAGGCTTACTGCTGGGCAGCATCCTTCATGTCTTCGGCAGAGTCTTTGGCGTTGTCATAGGCGTTATCCATATCTTCGCCCATTTCTTCCATCGGCCCTTGGCTATCCGGGGTGATGTTTTCTACCGCTTTGTCTACCTTCTCGCCAGCGTCCTCAACCGGACCATCGTTGGCATCACAGGCTGCCAGCAGGGCAGAAGAGGCGAAAATGGCGGCCAATGCCGCTTTACCGAAAGTACGCATAGAATCACTCCTTGAATTAACTGATTCGGACAGTGAGCACTCTAAGCATGTTCTTGGCACTTGACCAAGTGGATTCGCACATTTAGCAGCCATTTTACGAAGAGTTACAGATGGATGCGCACCCACAGGCATAACGTTTTTTCCTTTATCAACGTCCCCAGCCGGGTAAAATGCTCCCATAACAAGGAGAACAAATGAAAAAACTGGGCAGACAGGCAGGCCATAACATGGGAAGGAACGTGGGCGGCCTGGCGCAGCTGGTGACCCGTTTTGGCAATGAGATCACCCAGGTCGTGCAGGATATTCACGGCGCTGTAGCCAACCCCTTCAGCCTGCGCGGCCACGATTACACCCCCGCCCCCATGGTTTACAACCTGGTCCGCTACGGCTTTCGCCAGGCCGGCAACCTGGCCGGCATGGCCGACCTGCTTGCCGATCCGCAACGGGAACTGCGCGACAGCCTGGACCTGCAAAGCATCATCAACGGTATTTTCGGGCAGCTACTGGTCGAACAGAACAATCGCTATGCCCTGCCCATGACACTGCTCCCCAAAGCCCCGCCGGCGCCGGAGGCCGACACCCTGGTCATCTTCCTGCACGGGCTGTGCATGAATGAAGCCTGCTGGAATAGCCCCGCGACTGATGCCTTCTGCCAATGGGCACGCCAGCATCACAACGCGGATATTCGCTACCTGCGCTATAACACCGGCCTGCATATTTCCGACAATGGCCGCAAACTGGCCGGGCTGCTGGCCCACACGGCGCTGCCTGAGCGAGTGATCCTGATCGGCCACTCCATGGGCGGCCTGGTGGCGCGCAGTGCCCTGCATCAAGGACGCGAGCGGGAAGACAGCTGGGTCAACCGGGTCAGCCATCTGGCCTGTCTCGGTTCTCCCCATCAAGGCGCCCTGCTGGAACGGTTCGGCAACGAAGCCAACCGCCTGCTGGGCCGCACACCCTACTCCCGCCCCCTGATGCGCCTGGCCAACCTGCGCTCAGACGGCATCCGGGACCTGCGCTTTGGCTACGTGCTGGAAGACCAGTGGCGGGATCGCCCGCTGGACGACCCGCGCCCCACCAGCAAGGTGCCGCTGGATTCGCAGGTACAGCAGTTGTTTATCGCCGGCAGCGTCAGCGAGCCCGGCCACGCCCAGCCCCGAGGCGACTGGTTGGTGACCGTCGACAGCGCCCTGGCGAACCAGCTCTACCCACAAGCGGATCACCTTACCCGGGAACAGTTTTACCAGATGGGCCACATGACCATGATTGAGGAGACCCGCACCTACGCACGAGTACAGCGGTGGCTGGACGAATCAGCCGCCACGTGAAAGCACGGTAAGACCAGCCCAAAAAACGCAGTGCAGGCTTGTTATATTTTCCTGCTCTGCGCTTTCAGCGAGCCCGTCCAGGTCAGCCAGCGACCAGGACGGCGACAGCCAGCGCAAACAACGCCCGTGGAAGGATGATGATGGCATTGCGGATAGCGCGCTCACGCCAGAGCACCCTGCAGACCAGAACAACCTACAGAGAGTGCAACCAGAACTGCATGGCCTTGCGGCTGGGGGCACTGTCGCCCACATCAGTCCAGTCGAAATGGGCCACAAGCTGGTTCTGCGGGAAGTAGTCCCGCGCGCGCCAGAACCTGTCCAGCGGCTGGTAATCCGCAGGGCGAGCAGGGTGTGCCTCCTCCCGCGTCACTGCACAGAAGGCGGTATGCCGAAACCCGAAATCCGCCGCGTATTGCTCGCGCAGATCAAAAAAGCGGTGCCCCACGCCTTCGCCCCGATAGGGCTTGAGCAGCACCGACTCTCCGAAATAGAACACCGAATCCAGCTCGGCACCCAATTGCCGGAACGGCACCTGGAACTCTTCATCCGCCTCACGTAGCGGTAGCGCCGTCGCCGCACCAACCAGCCGGTTGTATTCCAGCGCCAGCACAAACACGCTACGGTCAGACTGGGCATAGCGGTCCAGGTAACGGCGCTCGTAATCCAGATCCCCGTCGTAGAGATAGGGGTAATCCCGAAACACCGCAATACGCAATTGCGCCAGTGCATCCAGCCAGGGCTCGACGGCAATACCAGTAACCGGGCGAATTTCCACTGTGGACATGAGCGCTCCTGAATACCTGCGAACAAGGAATCACATGAATACCACGTCCAAGAGACAGCTACGAGCCTCTAGCTTCTAGGCTCGTAGCTCGTAGCTAAAACCTCACCCCGGCCAGGCAAGAATCAGCCCGGTGCACCAAAGCACTATAAACACCGCCTGGCGGAAACGCTCTTCATTCACCCGGTGATGCAACCACTCTCCCAACAGGATGGCCGCGATAACCACAGGTACCAGCAAACCGATACGCGGGGCTGCCGGCAGCAAAGTGCCGTCGATCAGGAACACCACGGTGAGCAGGCTGTTCAGCGACAGCCAGACCAGAATCAGGGTGGCACGGAAGGCTTTCTTTTCCAGTGACAGGCCACTCAGGGCATACACCAGCAGCGGCCCACCGGAGGCAAACAAGCCATGGGTGATCCCTGCCACGAACATCCAGCAACGGGACCACCAGGCACCATGAGGTGCCATCTCGATCCCCTTCCACATACGCCACAACTCACGGCTGCTGAACCACACCACCAGCAGCCCGAAACCATTTTTCAGTAACTGATCGCCCATCCACGGGCGCAACCCGTAGCCGGTCAGCGTGCCCAGTACCATCAACGGCAAAATCAGCCGCCATAAGGTAGGCCAGTGAATATGCTGGCGATGACGCCAGCTCAGGGTGGCGCTCATGACGATATTCAACGGCACCAGCACCGGCAGGATTTCCGGGATCGGCAGGAACAACGCCCCCAGGGAAAGCGCAATCACGATACTGCCAAAACCGGTCATGGCCTCGGTGGTAAACGCAAAAAAAATAAACAGCGCCAGCAACAGCCAGGGCAGAGTCATCAGGTCCGTCACGGGGGATCCTACTGGTTCAGTTCGCTGGCAAATTTACGCTGCATCATGCGCTGATAAAGGTCCGGCAACAGCCGCCAGAGCAAGCTGGCAAACCAGGTAAAGCGATCCGGGAACAAACGTTTCTTTTTCTTTGCGTAGGCCTCGAACACCAATTCAGCCATCCATTCCGGGCTGCGCATATCGCCCACCATGGAGCGTTTATGGCTGGCCGGACGGCCATCATGCCCCAGGGCATTGGTTTCAATCGGGGTATCCAGAAAACTGGGGTAGGCCATCAGAATATGGACGCCATCACGGGCCACTTCGCCGCGCAATACTTCAAAAAACTGGCTCAAGGCACTTTTCGCACTGCAGTAACCGGCGCGCCCAAGCACCGGCATCCAACCCGCCATGGAACCGATATTGATAATGCCGCCACGGCTTTTTTTCAGCAGCGGCAAAAAACCCATCGCCAGCTCTACCGGTGCCTGCCAGTCCACCGCCATGACTTTACGGAAAACCGCCATGCGGGTTTTCTCCGCCAGCGAGCGGTGCGTAATGCCCGCGTTATTGACCAATATATCCAGTGCGAACTCGTTGTCCTGCACCCAATTCACCAACCCCTGCACGGCATCGCTATCGGTTACGTCCAGCTCCCGAAACGTGACCCGGGCAGGATCCTCAGCGGCCAGCGTATCGGCTCGCGATGCCAGCAAAGCAGCATTCATGTCCACCAGGATCACCCGGTGCCCCAGCGCAAACGCCTGTCGAGACAAGGCCCACCCCAGCCCGGACGCTGCTCCGGTAATCAATACGGTTTTCATAACTGCCCCCGCTGCCGGGCGGCAGCCATGAAGAAACGAAATACCTGCTCGGAGGTTTTGCGGGGAATATAGCCGAACTCTTCTTTCAACCGGCGATTACTGAGCACCGGCCGGTAGCGCAGAAAATTCACCTGCGCCGGCACATATTGGGTCAGCCGCAATCGATTCCCGATCCACAACCCACTGCGAATCAACCAGGCCGGCACATGAATCACCGACTTGCCCAGCAAATCGCCGAGCTCATCAATGGACAAGGCGCCGTCACCCGCCAGGTTGAAACAACCGCTACGATCCTGATTCACGCCCTGTTCGATAATACCCACCACATCCTGGTCCCAGATAAAGACAAAGGGAGACGGTGAACCGGCCACCGCCAGCAGACGGTTGCCCTCGAACAGGCGGGTAATCAGATTGCGCGTTTCCGCGCCCAGCACGGTGCCGGGACGCAGCACCAGCTGCTTCAGGGCGGGAAACTTTTCCCGATAATCCGCCAGCAATTCTTCCACCTGACGCTTGTGATCCGAATAGGGGAATTCCGGATTACCGCGCAAGGGATCCTGCTCATCCAGCCAGGCGGGGTTGTCAGCATAGTAGCCGTAGGCCGCCCCGGAGCTGGTCACCACCAGTTGCTCAACGCCGCTGGCCACACAGGCATCCAGCACATTGCGCGTACCATTTACATCAATATCAAAGTCCCGCTCGCGGTCACCGGAGTCTTCCAGCACTGCGGCCAGATGCACCACCTGGTGGATACCGTGCTCTTTCATCAACGTGCCGATTTTTGGATCACGAATATCCATTTGGTAGAACGGAAAATCCGCGCTTTCGTCCTCACGGATATCCACTCCGACCACATAGTGATGTTGCTGTAATTGCCGGGCCAGCTGGCTACCAAGGTAGCCAGCGGCGCCAGTGATCAGGATCCTTCGCGGCATACATCCTCCTGCGCCGGGCTGCGCGACCACCACCAGGCCAGCAGCAGCCCACTGATCAGATGCCAGACACCCCAGAACGCCGCGATCAAAATCATTTCGCTGGCGTCAGGGAAAAAGGTAAACAGGATGGCCAGCCCGAGGCCGGAATTCTGTATCCCCACCTCCATGGTAATGGCCCGCCGGTCTCCCCGGGGTAGCCCGGTAATCGCCCCGGCCAGGGCACCAATCCCCAACGCCAGAAAATTCTGCAGCACCACCAGCCCGACAATACGGTTCGCCGTGGCCAGAAACACATCCATGTTATTGCCGAACGCCACACCCACGAACAGCAACAACACCAGCAAGGTAATATAGCGCATGGGCTTCTGGGCTTTTTCTGCAAACACGGGAAACGCCTTGCCCATCAACATGCCCACCAACAGCGGCAGGCCCAGCACCAACGCCACCAGAATCAGGATGTTCATGCTGTCCATCTGGATATCGGTGAGGATGGGTCGGGTAATCGGGTTCAACCAGCCATACAGGGAAAAGTTGAACGGCGTCATGACAATCGCCACCAGGCTTGAGACCGCCGTCATACTCACCGAAACCGCCACATTGGCCCGCCCCAGCCAGGTCATGATGTTGGAAAACGAGCCGCCGGGGCAGGACGCCACCAGGATCATGCCCAACGCCAGTTCCGGATCCACATTGAAGTACCAGGTGGTCAGGCAGGTGGCGGCAGGCAACAGCACGAACTGGGCAAGCAGCCCGACGATGGGTGCATCCGGGCGCTTGAGCACGCGTCGGAAATCATCGCCGGTGAGTGACAGGGAAACACCGAACATCATGAACGCCAGGATGACATTCAGGATCAGTAAGTTTTCACTTCCAAAGTGAACCTCCATCTCATGCCTCCTTTTTCAGGGCTGAGATGTGGCCGTTCACGGCCTTGCGGTAACAATCCTTGTTGACGTAGTACGCCATGCGCGCCAATTTCAGATAGGCGTAACCGCCATCCAGATTTTTTTCCGCCTCCTTGCGTACGGTTTCTTCCAGGGCTGCGGCGGCGGCACTCTTCTGCTCACGGGCACGAAGGTACAGGGCGACCATTTCTGCCTGCTCGTTACGCCCCTCCCAGCCCAGACCGGCGGCTTCCACCATCCCCATCATGAACAGGTTACGGTGTTCGGGATGAAACACATTGAGATAAAGCTGCGGTGCATCGCTGTTTTTCCAGTTGAGCTCGGCAGGATCGATAAAGGGATAATCCAGCTTGTAACCGGTGCCCATAAGAATCAGGTCATAATCCCGCGATTGTCCATTGACGAAGGTAACGGTATTTCCTGAAACGGCGGAGATATCTCCCCGCGGCGTGATATCCCCGTGGCCTATATGGTGCAGCACCAGTGAGTTAACCACCGGGTGGGATTCATACAATCTGTAATCCGGGTCCGGCAACCCGTAGTCACTGGGCTTGCCGATGATCATGCGGATCAGTCGGTCATCTACCCTTTGTTTGAGCGCACGGGGCAACTTGATTTTGCCACCAATGGAATCGGTGGCCTTACCGCCAATAAACTTGGGCAGGAAGTAATAACCCCGGCGTACGGACATATCCACGCTGGCGGCCCGGTGCACCGCATCCACGGCGATATCACAGGCCGAATTTCCACAGCCCACCACCAGCACCCGTTTGCCATCGAAACAGGAGGGATGCCGGTATTCACTGGAGTGCATCAATTCGCCATCAAAACGGCCCGGCAGGTTGGGCAGATTCGGCGTATGCAAGGTGCCGTTGGCAATCAGCACACCGGTAAAGCGGCGGCATTGCTCTTCCCCTTTCGCCTCGGTGGTTACCAGCCACTCATCACCATCGCGCAGCACCTGAACCACCCGGGTGGAAAATTCATAGTGCTCATACAGGCCGAAATGGGCGGCATACTGCTGGAAATAACGCTTCATCTCGCGATGGTGGGGGTAAGTGGCCACATCATCGGCCATGGGAAACTCTTTGAACTCGGTCATCGTCTTGGACGAGATCAGATGCGCCGATTCATACATGGTGCTGTGCGGGTTATCGATATCCCACAAGCCTCCCACATCGGTATTCAGGTCAAAACCGACAAAAGGAATACCGTATTTCTTCAGGTTCCTGGCCGTGGCCAGGCCCATGGGGCCGGCCCCTATCACTGCGTACATAGCTGTCCCGTTTTTATTGTGTCTTTTATTCGGTTACCGGTGCCCGACAAGCGAAGCGGAGCACAGAGTTTGGTATGCTTGCCACTCTAGGGCGGACAAACAATAGACACACGGCTATTTCAGGACGTTGTCACGGTTAATTCGGGACCTCACTCACACCCATGACGCATACTCCCACCGTTACGGTGCGCTTTACCCAGGCAATCAGCCAGGCTGCAGAACAGCTGGGCTTCGCGCTGCCTGCGTCACTGAAAAACGCCTTTGCCGAGCAAGAGCGGGTGAGCCTGGAATTACAGGGAGAAATCTGGGAAACCTTCTGCCAACAGGCCGACGACCCACTCATCGGCATCCAGTTCGGGCTGGCCATTCAGGTCGGGCATCTGGATACCGTGGGCATGGTGCTGATGAGCTGCGACACCGTGGCCGAAGCGCTGGATTCGCTGATGGACTACTACCCCATTGTTGGCGAAGGTGGAACCTTCGAATATGCCGTGGCAGGTGATGTGTGCGAAATCCGCTACCTGCCCCAATACACCACTCGGCTGGCAGAACGGGTGGAAGCCGCGCTGGCCTCCCTGTTGCAACTGACACGCTGGTCCACCGGCGAGCAACTTCAAGCCAGCGGCATCAGTTTCTCCCATCCGGCTCTGGCCGACCCGGATCGCTATCAACAACTGCTGGGTGTCCCCGTTGAATTCGAAGCTGCCCACAATAGCTTGCGCATTTCAGCCGCCGCCCTGTCGCTGCCACTCATCTACGC
>NZ_LWEZ01001702.1:0-639 GCF_001634945.1 Alcanivorax sp. HI0044 | reverse complement strand
ACGGGCTCAAATTGCTGGTGGACGATACCTGGGAAAGCGACAACGGTGGCGAGGCCACGCGGCTCAGCCGACAACATATTTTCGACGAATTCTTCCGCTTAATCGGTCAGGCGGAAAAACTCATCGTGGTCGACATGTTCCTGTTCAACGATTTTCAGGGCACTGCCAACGAGAGCGACCGGGCCTTGTCCAGCGAGCTCACCGACGCCTTGCTGGCCCGGCGCGCCAGCCACCCGACAATGCCGATCGTGGTCATCACCGACCCCATCAATACGCTTTATGGCGGGCTCCACAGCAAGCACCTTACGCGCCTGAAGAAAGCCAACATCACCGTCGTCACCACACCTTTGCCGGCACTGCGTGACTCCAACCCCAGCTGGTCCGGCCTGTGGCGGGTATGCTGCCAGTGGCTGGGCAACAACCCGGACAAGGGCTGGCTGCCCAATCCCATGGGGCCGGGACAGGTCTCCCTGCGCAGCTACCTGACACTGCTGAACTTCAAGGCCAATCACCGCAAGACCCTGGTGGTGGACGAAGGTGAACACTGGACCGGCCTGGTCACCTCCGCCAATGCCCACGATGGCAGCAGCGCCCACAGCAATATCGGCTTACGCTTTCAGGGCAATGCGGTCAAAGACC
>NZ_LWEZ01001701.1:0-457 GCF_001634945.1 Alcanivorax sp. HI0044 | reverse complement strand
TGGCCACGATGGTGGAGCCAGTCATGGTTTTCTTCAGGAACAGATGCAGCACTGCCATTAACGAAAACGCACCCGCGATGATCAATACCCGCTGAGCCGGAATGGTCATGCCGGCAATATCGAGAATGTCGGTATAGGGCGTGGGCATGCGACGGAACTCGGCGCCCCACTGCATTTGCACCAGCGCTTCGAGAAACAACATGATGCCGATGGCGGCAATCTTGTCGTGAATCGGGGGCGCATGGCGCAGCGGGTTGAACACCAACCGTTCACACAGTACCGCCAGCAGCGCCACTGCCACGGCAGCCAGCAACATGGCCACCCAGTAGTTCACACCGAAGTCGACCATGGTGATATACGAGACATAGGCGCCGACCATATACAGCGCCCCGTGAGAAAAATTAGGGACGTGCAGAATGCCGTACACCAGCGTCAGCCCCAGGGCCACCAGCCCGTA
>NZ_LWEZ01001700.1:0-906 GCF_001634945.1 Alcanivorax sp. HI0044 | reverse complement strand
ATCACCGTCGAATTGCTGGCCGACCACAATGGCTTCGCGGATTTCTGGCAGGGTTTCCACCTGGCGATAGATCTCTGCGGTGCCGATGCGCACACCTCCGGGGTTGAGTACCGCATCGGAGCGGCCATGGATAATCAGCCCCTGATGGCTGTCATGGGGCACCAGCTGGGCGTAATCGCCATGGGCCCAGACGCCCGGGAAACGGGCAAAGTAGGCAGCGTGAAAGCGCTGGCCGTCCGGATCATTCCAGAAGCTTACCGGGCAGGACGGAAAGGGGCTGCGGCACACCAGCTCGCCTTTGCTGTCGGCCAGGGGCTGGCCGTTGTCATCGAATACGGCCACATCCATGCCCAGGCCGAGGCATTGCAGCTCGCCGCGATACACCGGCAGCATGGGGCTGCCCAGTGCGAAACAGGAAATAATGTCGGTGCCGCCGGAAATGGAGCTGACCAGTAATGACGGTTTCACCTGCTGGTACAGGTAGTCATAGCTTTTGTGCAGTAGTGGCGAGCCGGTGGAGAAAAGGGTGCGCAGGGTGCCCAGGTCGTGGCTGTCTTTCGGGCGCAAGCCGGATTTTTCCACCGCCTGAACAAACTTGGCACTGGTGCCGAAGTGGGTAATGCCTTCCGCATCAATCAGGTCAAACAACCGGCCGGTATCCGGGTAGGCCGGGTTGCCGTCATAGAGCACCAGAGTGGCGCCGGTGTGCAGGCCGCAGATAAGCCAGTTCCACATCATCCAGCCGCAGGTGGTGAAGTAGAACAGGGTGTCGGTGTCGCGCACATCGCCGTGCAGATGCAGTTCTTTGGTCTGCTGAAGCAGGGTGCCGCCAGCTCCATGGACGATGCATTTGGGCTGCCCGGTGGTGCCGGAGGAATAGAGAATAAAAAGCGGATGATCGAAGGG
>NZ_LWEZ01001699.1:0-551 GCF_001634945.1 Alcanivorax sp. HI0044 | reverse complement strand
CGGTGCTGTTCCGCGTGAAGCCAATCCAGTTCCGGCTGGTGCCCCGGCGTTTGCAGCAAGCCCGCGCCGCCAGTCTGGCGCGCCAGGCGTTTCTGCAGCAGGGGCTGCATCGCACCAAGGGCGCCACCGGCGTGCTGATCTTTGTCAGCGAAGCCGAGCATTATGTGGAGATCCTTGCGGATCAGGGGATCGCCCAGCATGTGCCGGACAGCGAGTGGCAAAGCATGGTGGATGCCTTTATCGCGCACCTGAAACGCGGTGACGTGGCGAAGGGGTTCCAGGAGTGCGTGGCCGCTTGTGGCGATAAACTGGCTGCTCATGTGCCCGCCACTGAGCAGAAAAACGAATTGCCCAATCATCTGGTTATTCTCTGATTTCGGGTAATGTTCAAGAAGGGGCCATGTGGCCCCTTTTTTATGGTTCTTTGCGGATGAACGTGAAAAACACCGGTTGTGCCTGATTGATCATGGCGTTGCCAGAAATGCCGGCATTGCTGGATGCCAAACGCCTGATGCTCGAGGTTAAATAAGTCGGCTGATGCGCTGGAAGGC
>NZ_LWEZ01001698.1:0-686 GCF_001634945.1 Alcanivorax sp. HI0044 | reverse complement strand
GCCCGGCGGAAATGCCCTTGGAAATAATGGTGCTCTTGGTGTTCTTGCCCAGGTGGATCATTTTGGTGCCGGTGTCCGCCTGCTGCATGTGGCGGGTCAGGGCCACGGAGTAGAATTCACCGATGCTGTTGTCACCACGCAGGATCACGGACGGGTACTTCCAGGTAATGGCAGAGCCGGTTTCCACCTGGGTCCAGCTGATCTTGCTGTTGTCGTGGGCCACGCCGCGCTTGGTGACGAAGTTGTAGATGCCACCCTTGCCGTTTTCGTCGCCGGGATACCAGTTCTGCACCGTGGAGTATTTGATCTCGGCACCGGGCAGGGCCACCAGCTCGACCACGGCGGCGTGCAGCTGGTTTTCGTCGCGCTGGGGGGCGGTGCAGCCTTCCAGGTAGCTCACATAGCTGCCTTCGTCGGCAATGATCAGGGTGCGCTCGAACTGGCCGGTGTTGGCTTCGTTGATACGGAAGTAGGTGGACAGCTCCATGGGGCAGCGTACGCCCTTGGGGATGTACACAAAGGAACCGTCAGAGAACACGGCGCTGTTCAGGGCGGCGTAGAAGTTGTCGCCCTTGGGTACCACTGAGCCCATGTATTTCTGAATCAGTTCCGGGTATTCCTGAATCGCTTCGGAAATGGAGCAGAAGATGACCCCGGCTTCCCACAGTTTTTCCTTGAAGGTGGTG
>NZ_LWEZ01001697.1:0-661 GCF_001634945.1 Alcanivorax sp. HI0044 | reverse complement strand
GGGCGGATAGGCACTGAACAGTATTCGCAGTAGAAACCGGTTGGCGATGGTAGCACAGCCATGCTGACCGGTAACGACTGGTGAAACGCCGCTTTCATGGTCAAAGTAGACGCCAGTAATCACAAAAAGCGGAACGTGAGGACAGTGAATGTTTGCAGCCTGGAAAAACTGGCGGGACGCCCGTCGGGTCAGGAAGATGGGGTATACCCGGCAAGAATGGGAGGCCGCAGTGGGCGATTGGCCATTGATGGCCCGGTTTGAAGGTAAAGAGCGAACGGTGTTGTTTGATCTTTCGCTGCGCTTCCTGGCCCGCAAAAGCATCGCCTCTGGCGGCGGGTTCGCTTATACCGATGCAATGTGCCTAAAAGTGGCAACCATGGCCTGTGTGCCCATCCTGTACCTGGGGTTGGATTGGTATGACGGTTGGTACACGGTGATTTTGTATGAAGGTGCCTTCATTCCCAATCGGCCACACCTGAGCGAAGACGGCGTGGTTCATGCCCAGGGGCCTGTGCTGGCCGGTGAGGCCTGGCATCAGGGCCCGGTGATTCTCTCCTGGGACGCGATCAGTGATGCCTGTGCGCCGGATAACCGGGCCAGCAATGTGGTGATCCATGAAATGTCCCACAAACTGGACATGCGCCGTAATGGCGCCAACGGC
>NZ_LWEZ01001696.1:0-1300 GCF_001634945.1 Alcanivorax sp. HI0044 | reverse complement strand
GCACCAGTTCACCACAAGGCTGTTGCTGTACACCGGGCGGGTGATGCCGTATTCCACCGGTTGGTCGTCTTTTTCTTCCACGAAGGTGCCGAACAGGCGATCCCAGATGATGAAAACCCCCGCGTAGTTCCGGTCGATATATTCCGGGTTGCGGCCGTGGTGCACTCGGTGATGGCTGGGCGTATTGAAAATGTATTCGATGGCCGGGTGCAGTTTGCCCACCAGGGTGGTGTGGATGAAATACTGGTATACCAGCGACAGGGCATAGCACACCCCGATCCATACCGGGTTGTAACCGAGAAAGGCCAGTGGCACATAGAACAACCAGCCGCCGTTGAAGATGTTGGTAGCATTCTGGCGCATGGCAGTGGAGAAATTCATCCGCTCGGAGGAGTGGTGGGTCACATGGGCGGCCCAGAACCAGCGCACCCGGTGTGAGGTGCGGTGGAAGCCGTAGTAGCAGAAATCCACCAGAAACCACAGGGCGATGGCGGTAAAGACGTTGAGCTCAATATCGAGCAACCGGTGCTGATACGCAAAGGCATACACGGGGAAGGCGATCAGCCCGGCGAACAGCAACTCGGTGGTCTGGTAGCCGGCACCGAGCATGAAATTGAGCCAGGATTCACGGCCATCCACCAGCCGGTTGTTGTGGCGAATCTTGCGGTATTCCCACAGGAACAGGCCAATAAAAAGCGGCGTGGCCACGACAAAGATCAGCTGTCGGGCATCCAGCGCCAGCCAGTCGGGCAGGGCATTCCATAGCGGTACCAGGCCGCTGTTCTGCCAGACGTTGTTGAACCAGTCCATTAATGCCATAGAAACCTCGAAGCTCGGTGGGAGCGCGGTGAAACGTGGAAGATGGCAGTGTGCGACAAGCGCGGCGGATAGTATTGACTATCCATGCCTTATTTTTGACAATTTAGGCCAACAGGGTAAACGTCACCCACAAGGAGAGACCATGGCCGCTGCCATGCGCGTCACCGGGGCCTGGGTACAGTTGCTGACCGACTGGCTGGACCGGGAAAACCTGCCTGCCCCTGCATTGCGCACGGTGCTGGACAGCCGCTCGCCAGCGGATGTGGTGCCGCTGCCGCTGTGGCGGGATCTGCTACAGCAGGCGGTGTTGTTGCGCCCGGAGCGGTTGGCGCCGGGGCTGGAAATCGGCGCCATGATCCAGCCCCGCCATGTGGGCATGCTGGGCTATCTGATTCTCACCTGCCGGACCCTGGGCGAAGCCATGCTGGCCTACCAGCGCTATGAGACCCTGTTCTACGGTCAGGACATGGTGGAGGTGGTG
>NZ_LWEZ01001695.1:0-716 GCF_001634945.1 Alcanivorax sp. HI0044 | reverse complement strand
AGGCCTTGCAGAAGGCCTTGTCCGAATTTTGAGTGATCGCGTACCAGGGCCCCGCCATTTGTGAAGGCGGGGCTTTTCTGGTTAATTGGCTTATAAAAAACGTGGCATTGGTGGGCGGTTGTGCGTCTCGCCGCCACGGGAAGGGAAGCCAATCGATTAGATCATGAAGGCACATTGTGCCAGGACCCCCTAATGACTAATCAAGGAGACAGCACCATGACTCGAATGATCTTTGTGAACCTGCCCGTGGCGGATTTGACGGTAGCCATGAACTTTTACTCTGCACTGGGGTTTGAGAACAACCCGCAATTCACTGACGAGACGGCTGCCTGCATGGTGTGGAGCGAAGCGATCCATGTGATGCTGCTGACCCACGACAAATGGCGGACCTTTACGGACCGGCCGATTCCACCTTCCTCTTCCAGTGAAGTGATGCTGGCGCTTTCCTTTGATAGTCGTGATGCGGTGGATGCGGTGGATGCGGCCGCTGCGAAGAACGGTGGCACTGCCGATATCAACCCGGTTCAGGATCTGGGGTTTATGTATAACCGCAACCTGGCGGACCCGGACGGGCATGTATGGGAAATGATGTGGATGGACATGGCGGCGATGGAGGGCTAGTGCTGGCTCCCCGATTCCTGTCCGAGCTACGAAGCCCCTCTGTAGGAGTTCCCTTCCAGGGGACGAACCCGAGCCCAGGCGAGGGAAACGGGGTA
>NZ_LWEZ01001694.1:0-839 GCF_001634945.1 Alcanivorax sp. HI0044 | reverse complement strand
GGTGCCCCAGCAAGGCTTCAGATTCCTCAGCCAGCTTTTTAACCTGTTCCGCCTCACCCACATCACAGTGAATGGCGAAAGCTCTGGCGCCCTGGGCTTCCAATAGCGCCACGGTTTCCTGTGCCGCTTCCAGATTCACATCCGCACAAACCACGGCCCCGCCACGCTTGGCCAGTTCCAGTGCAAAACTGCGGCCGATGCCGCTACCGGCACCGGTCACCNCTGCGTAGGCGTTTTTGCTTGGCTTGGCAAAACGCTGCTTCAAAAAAGTCATCATCACGATTATCTCAACAGGTTATCGGCGGCACGCCCCGAACCGGGCGCGCCACGGAAATCAGGCGCGCAGTTTCGGCACGAATTCCTTGACCAGATACGGCGACAGCAGACCGGTTTTCGGGTTCAGCAGCTTCTCCTTGTAATACTCA
This sequence comes from Alcanivorax sp. HI0044, assembly GCF_001634945.1. NCBI lineage: Bacteria > Pseudomonadati > Pseudomonadota > Gammaproteobacteria > Oceanospirillales > Alcanivoracaceae > Alcanivorax > Alcanivorax sp. HI0044. The sequence goes on along the minus strand of NZ_LWEZ01001694.1, from coordinate 414 downwards.
AGGTAGGCCGTGGTGTCGTGGTCATTGGGGTGAAAGTCCCGGCGCAGGTAATCCAGAATGTGTTTAACCGTACTGCCGTAAACGCCCTCTTTCGGGCCGACCAGAAACACCAGGCTGGTTTTCACGTCTTTCCAGTAACGCAGGCTGAGCAGCTTGGTCGGCTTGCGGTATACCGGAATCATGGCGCCGCCCAACGGCACCAGGAACATGATGGTAAAAGCCGCCAGCGCAAAGCCGCTCACCCGCAGCGGGTAGTTACCGGACAGAGTCTCGTAGACATCATAGGCAATGTCCTTGTGCTCAGACTCTTCCAGCATGTGCCACATCCACAGGGCGCGCTGCTTTTCATCACCGGTTTCGTAGAAGACCTCTTCATTCTTCATCATGTATTCCGCCAGCACCGCCGTGAAATGC
>NZ_LWEZ01001693.1:0-301 GCF_001634945.1 Alcanivorax sp. HI0044 | reverse complement strand
CAGAAACTGGCTGAATACCTTGAACAACACATTGATGGCTTCAAAGGTCCTGTCCAAGCCGACAAGTTCGAGGGGGGCCAGTCCAACCCCACCTTCAAGATCACTGCCGCCTCCGGCTCCTATGTGCTGCGTCGCCAGCCGCCGGGCAAACTGCTCAAGTCCGCCCATGCGGTCGATCGCGAATTTCGTGTTATGGCCGCATTGAAAGACACCGATGTACCGGTGCCCAATGTGCTGCACCTGTGTGAAGACCGCGATGTTATCGGCTCCATGTTTTACGTGATGGAGTTCTGTGAAGGCC
>NZ_LWEZ01001692.1:0-23867 GCF_001634945.1 Alcanivorax sp. HI0044 | reverse complement strand
TGCCACCTTTGTGGAAATCAATTCGGTGAATGGCTTGTTAGCGTCTACTGATAGCTACCAAGACAGTACGGGTGCGAGCCAGAACATCCCGGCGGATGCGACCACCATGTACACGCCGGCGACACTGGCCTTAATTGATGAGCCGGGTGTGGACCTGGACGGGGATGGTTCTTCTACTGGAACGGACATTCCTGGTATCCAGCTGACTGATGCCAGCCTGGGGGTAAATACCACTGTGTCTGTGGTGTTTACCGTTAGCTTTGATCCGGCTGCGATGGCAGGCACAGAGATAAAGAACCTTTTTGCCGCTCAGGGCAATCTGGATGATGACAACGGCACTACTGAGGACGCAGTCAAGTCCAACACGGTCACCACCGTGATCGGTCAGACCTACGCCGTGGATGCGGACGATACCGAAACCGCCCCCGATACCACCGATGATGATGTGTTTAACGTCGCCAGCGCCGCCAGCGGTGCCGTGGTGGACTTCCAGCACACCATCACCAACAACGGTAACGGCGACGATGTGTTTGAACTGAGCGTGGATACGGCGGGCAGCACTTTCCCCGCGGGCACCACCTACAGCTTCTGGAATGCGGCTGGTACCGTGCAAATCACCGATACCAACGGCGACGGCAACCCGGATACTGGTTCCCTGGCGCCAGGTGCAGCGAATGCGCTGAATATTACCGTGAAAGCGGATCTGCCGGCGTCGGCCAGTGTCGCAGGCCCCTATGCCTACACGCTCACTGCCACGTCTGCTGGCGACCCCGCCGAAAGCGATGACAGCACTCAGGGTGTGCTGGCAGCGATTACTGCCGCAAACGTGGATATTGCCAACAGCGCCACGGCCATTGGCCTGGGTGACAGTGCAGATGATGCAGATGAATACATGGCAGGCACTCCAATCACCACCAATTCAGCGGCGGCCGGTGCAACCACCAGCTTCAGCCTGTTTGTCGCCAATGAATCCGGTAACCCCCAGTCTTACCTCCTCGGCTCTGCGCTGCCTTCCGGCTGGTCCGTGGTATTCAAGGAAGTGGGTATCGACACCGGTGACGGGGCGGACGGCCCACCTGATGGCATCTTGGATAACGTTACCAATGCAGGCAACGTGGTCACTGCCACTCCAAACCTGCCTGGCGGGGCGGTTTACCACTACACCGCGGAAGTCAAGGTGTCTTCCAACGTGGCCCAGGCCGAAGCGGATTACACTGGTGCTGACGCTGTTGATGGGGCTGGCTCAGCCACAAGCCCAACGGATGGAGATGGTGATTATCCAGTGACCTTCACCGTGGTCTCCGCCTCTGACAGCGGCATCAACGATTCCAAGCTGGATGCGGTAGACGTTGTTGCCAACCGTGATATCAGCATCACTCCAGACGGTGCCAACCAGGTACAGCCCGGCGGTAATGTGGATTACCTGCACGTACTGTCCAACGACGGTAACTCTGCTGAAACTGTTGAGCTGAGCGCAGCTAACTCCAATGCGCCGGACTGGACCAACACCACCCAGCTGTATGTGGACACCGACAACGACGGTGCTCCCGACGATTACCGTGAGCTGAGCCAGGTCGCTGCTCTGGCCACGGCTGGCCAGCTGTGGGTACGTGATCAGGCGGGCAATCCGGTGCAAATCGGTGTGGTGGATGCAGACGGCGATAACGCGCCAGAGCTGACGCTGGACGCCGGTGAGAAAGTGGAACTGCAGGTGACTGTGTTCGCACCGGGTACAGCTGCCTTGGGGACTCAGGACACATTGAGCCTGATCGCAACCAACACCGACCCCGGTGCGGGAGCTGCAGCTTCGGCGACGGCCACTGACGTGACGGACGTCATCCTCGGTCAGGTGCGCCTCGACAAAGCGGCGGGCGTCGATGCCGATTGCAGTTGTGACACCGGTAGTGCGGACGCGCTCTGGATCCCTGATTCCGGCTTTGCTGCAAGTCAAACCACCCAGGTGGAGCCCCTTCAGTGTGTGATCTGGAACCTGACGGCCACCAACGAAGGTGCGGCCACGGCGAAGAACGTGATCATCACCGATGAAACCACCCCGTATACCACTTTCCTGACCGCTAACTCGGATAACAACACGGTGGCCAATTCCGGCACTGATCCAGAGGTGAAATGGGAGATTGGTGAGTTGCCTGCGGGTGAGAGCGCCAGAGCACAGTTCTGTGTGCGAGTGAACTAAGCAAGCCCCTCCCGGGCTCTTCCTCTTCCCCTTGTGGGGGAGGGGGAGAGCTTTCTCAGGCGCTGTGCGCAACGCCTGAGAAAGCTCTTAAAACATGATCGCCGGGGCGGTCAAAAAAAGGTGCTCAAGCACCGCATGGGAACGACAGGACATCGTGAATTGAAGCGGATCGGGGTTTGGACAATCAGCGTAATGACGCTGCTGGCGATTGCCAGCGGCGCCATTGCGGCTGCGACCTCGGCCGGTACCGTGCTGCGTAACCAGGCCCAGGTGCGCTACCTGAACCCGCTCACCGGGCAGGTGGTAACGCAGAGCTCCAATGTGTCCCAGCTTGTTGTGGCGCCATACCGTGATGTGCTGCTGGGTAACAGCAATGCGTTGACCGTGGCCGCCGGCCAGCACGTTAACCTGCCCCATGTTCTGACCAATACCGGCAATGTGGACGATGACTACAGCCTGACGGCGGTGAACAGTGCCGGCGATGATGGTGATCTGCTGAACTTGCGCCTGTATGAAGATGTGAACGGCAACGGTGTGGTCGATGCCGGTGAGCCGGAAATTACGGCGCCGGTGAGCTTGCCTGCCGGGGCGTCACTTTCCCTCGTGGTGGCTGGCACGGTGGCGTCCGGGCAAGGTCAGGATGATGTGCTGAGAGTATCGGTACTGGCCGAGTCACAAACGGATGTTGATGTGTTCGACTCCGGGCAAGACAGTGTCACGGTGGCCTCCGGTGCCTTCCTGAATCTGACCAAGTCGAGCAGCCAGAGCTGTGATAACCCTGCCCAGGAAGGGCAATCGCTGGACTACAGCATCAGCTATACGAATACCGGCAGCAGCGCCCCGGCAGAGCGACGCTTCCTGATCAGTGGTCAGGTAGAGCAGGGCGTCATGCTGGAAGATGCCTTGCCGGCCAACGTGCAGTTACGCCCGGGCAGTGCTACCGGTATCTCGCCAATTCAATCTGTCGCGGTGGTGCACCGTTCCGGGGATGCGGATGATGAATGGATCCGCTTTGATCAGTGGTCACCGTCAACACCCGTGGACCGCTTTGGGGTTTTGGTACCCGCGTCGGCCATGGAATCCAATGAGTCCGGCGGCTTTACGTTCGGTGTGCAGGTTGGCACCGGGTTGACCAGCAATACGCGGATTTACAACCAGGCCGTAGTCGATACCGATGGCGATGGCACGGACGATTTTTCCAGTAATACCGTCTGCAACACTCTGGCGGGCTCGGTTCGTCCGACACTGGTGTTTGAGCGCCCCACGCCGCAGGTGTCACGTTCCGGGCAGGCGCCGCGGCACAGTGAAGACAGTGATTTCCAGCTGGCAGATATGTATGCGCTGTTGCCGGCTGAAAACAATCGAGTGCTCACCGATGGCGTCTACCTGCGCCTGAACGCCTCACAGCTCAACCAGTCCCCGACCCGGCGGGAGTTCCTGGAGCGTACTCCCTCCGGTGAGCGCCTGATCATCGTGACGGTGGAGTCGGCCCTGACCGGTGACTCCTTGCGCGTAGTCATGCGTGAGACGAAGCCGGACTCGGGCGTATTCCGCAGTATCCGCCCGTTTGTGCTCAGCGCGGATGAAAACGGTTATGGCCGCCAGTGCCCTTCCACCGCGAATACCTCCCAGGCGCGGGAGTTCGACAGTGATACCACCACAAGTCAGGTGTTGGATGAAGCCTGTGCGTTGCGCAGTGAGGCCCGCGATACCTTGACTGCCCGTTTCCAGATGCCGATCTATGGGCCCACTGGCAACGTGGAGCGTTACGAAGTGGTGTCTGATGTGGCGGCGGTGGACCCGGCAGGAACCGTATTTGATTCCAGTAACGGTAACCCGGTAGGCGGTGCGCAGGTGACCCTGTACCAGTCCCGGCAAACGCTATCCGCTAGTGGCGCAGGCAGCTGTGCTGACCTGGCGCAAAGCGATTATGAAGTGGGTACCGATCCCTTTACCGGTGAAAGCCTGGACGGAGAAAACACCAATACCTCTAACGTGGATAACACTTCTGTGCTGGGGGATTATCAATATCCGTTTGCCACCCCCGGCCATTGTTACTACCTGGATGTGATCCCGCCGGCGGGCTACAGCTTCCCGTCAACCATGTCTCCAGCAGCAGCCGGAAGTTTTTTCTCCAATGTGAATGACAGCTCCTATGGCCTGGAAGGTTATCAGGCGCCGGTCGGGCGCAAAGCCGCGAGGGTAGCGGGCAGCAACAACGGTGCCTTCCTGCTGGGCACGTCCAATGTGTTTGTGAATATTCCGCTGGACCCGAGCGCCAATACCACGGCCGGTACTCTGGTGCTGGACAAAAATGTGGAGAAAGACAGCGCCGCCGTGGGGGATGTGCTCGCCTATAGCATCAACCTGACGAACAACCACTCCGATGCGCTTTACGCCGGCAGAATTATCGACCAGCTGCCCTATGGGTTCCGTTATATCAATGACAGCGCCTGGCTGGAAGTGGGCGGGCAGCGTGTCGAAATGCCGGACCCGGCGGGACGCCCCGGGCCGCAGCTGACCTTCCGACTGGAGCGCGAGCGCAGCAATGGCTCCGTGGTGGCGCTGCCGTTGCAGGCGGGTGAAACGGTGACATTGCACTACGGCTTGCGGTTGTCGGCCGGTGCGGTGGACAGCGATGGCATCAACCGGGCCACGGCCCAGGCCAACACGGCTTCCGGGTTTACCTACCGTTCCAACCAGGACGAAGCCGAAGTGGAGATCCGCAACGAAGGCGTGCTGTCAGACAAGGCCATGCTGTTCGGTAAGGTCTATGTGGATGCGGACTGTAATAATCTGCAGAACGATGGTGAGTGGCCCATTGGTGGCGTGAAGCTGTATCTGCAGGACGGCACCTGGGTGATTACCGACGAGAACGGCCAGTACAGTGTTTACGGTCTGAACCCGGGTTTGCATACCATCAAGGTGGACCCGCTGACCTTGCCGGCCGGCGTCAAGCTCAAGCCCATCGACAATCGCCATGCGGCGGACCCGGAAAGCCGCTTTGTGGATTTGCGTTCCGGTGAATACCACCGTGCGGATTTTGCCGCCGTTTGCCCCACCGGCGATGAGGCGAAAGCGCTGGCGGAACAGCTTAAAGCCCGTAATGCATCCATGAACGGTGACTGGATGCTGGATGAAGCGGCGCGTTTTGATCCACTGCGTCAGCAAACTATCAATCCGGTTTTGCGTCAGGCCGACGGCAGCGGTGATTTGGGTAGCGGTGTCTATACCCAGACCGGGGATGACGGGCTCACTGATGCCTGGGAAAAAGTCTCCCAGTCTCAGGGTGAGAAAACCGACACGGCTGCGGTGCTGCCGGCCAACCCGGAAGCCACCATGCAGAACACCAAGGAAGCGGCTGCCAGCATTACCCGCGAACAGGCGGAGCAGGGCGCCTGGTTGTGGCCGCGTGGTGGCGTGAGCCGTGATGGTCGTTTTCAGGTGGTGGTGCGTGCGGGCGTGGATCCGGTCCTTAGCGTGAATGGCAAGGTGGTGGCCAAGGCGCAACTGGGTGAGCAGGTGGTCAACAAGCGTGAGCGCGCCCAGGTTGTCACCTGGTATGGCGTTGCCCTGGATGAAGGGGAAAACATGCTGCAAGTCAGCACCCGGGACATGTTCGGTAATCAGCGGGTGATGGCAGAAAAAACCGTGGTGCGCCCGGCGGCGCCGCAGTCCATTACCCTGGAAACCGAATCCGATACGCTGCCGGCAGACGGTGGACGCTCAACCCTGGGGGTGCGTGTTCGCCTCAATGATGCCAAAGGTAACCCGGCGCTGGGCAGTCACTTCGTGACACTGGAAACTGACCGTGGCCAGTGGCTGGAAGAGGATTTGCAAAGTGGTACGCCGGGCCACCAAATCAAACTGGTGGACGGGGTGGCACTGGCTCATCTGCGCAGTACGGAATACACCGGCCCGGTACGCTTGCGTGCGACTCTGGACCGTTTCAGTGACAGTATCCAGATTGAACAGATCGCGCCCCTGCGTCCCCTGTTGGCGACGGGTTTTTTACAGGTGCAAAGCCGCACCGGCAGGTTGCGTGATAACGGCAATGCGCCCACGGATGTGGCCGATGAATTTGACGATGGCGTGGATGGCCGGGCTGCCGTGTTCATGAAAGGTCAAGTCCGTGGTGATGCCCACCTGACACTGGCCTACGACACCGACAAGGATCTGGACACCGAAGACGAAGTGCGCCGTGACCTGAACCCGGCGGATTACTATCCGATCCCCGGCGATGCGTCTGTGCGAGGTTACGATGCCCGCAGCCGCAGCAAGTTGTATGCAAAACTGGAAAAGGACCGCAGCAGCATCATGTGGGGGGATTATCTCACCGACCCGCAGAATGATTTTTATGACCTGGGCCGCACTCAACGTACCCTGACCGGGTTGAATGGCGTCTACGATAACGGTCGTGCCCGTTTCCAGGTATTCGCTGCCCGCCCGGACATGGAGCAAGTAACCGAAGAGCTGCCGGGTAACGGTACGGCGTTGTTGTTCACCTTGAGTAACGATCCGGCCCGTGACAGCGAGACTGTGGAAATTATCGTTCGCGACCGTAACAACCCGGGGTTGGTTATCGAAACCACGCCGTTGACCCGTTACGTGGATTACTCGGTGAATTATTTCACCGGGGATATCCGCTTCCACGATGTGGTTCCTACGGTGGACGCCAACCTGAACCCGGTGTTTGTCCGCGTGAGCTATAACGTGGAAGGCGATGCCGAGGAATACAATGTCCTTGGCGCGCGCCTGAACTATGACCTGACCGATCAGCTGCAGCTGGGCGTTAGCCGCACCCAGGATGAACATGAAACCGAAGGTTTCGATCTGACCAGTGTTTCCGCGCAATACAAACTTGATGAAAACACCCGCATCAATGTGTCTTCTGGTTCCATGGCCCATGAAAACAATGATCCGGAAGGGCGCGCCTACAGTATTAATGGTGAGCGTCTGTGGGTAGATGGTTCGCGTACCGAATTGCGCTGGGCCCGTGCGGAGGCCGGGTTTGATAACCCGTCAGCGGGTATCAGTGCCGCCCGTGAAGAAATGCGTTTGGGCCACGAGCAGATGCTGGCCCGGGATTTTTCCGTGGAAGTGGAAGGTATCCGCTCCAAGCAACTGGACGGAGCGGAAGAGCAGAACAGCCTGGGCGTTATCGGGGAAAAGCGGATCGGTGCCACCGCCTTGCGCGGCGGTGTGCGCGGTATCGAGCAGAAGGATGTCCAGGGCAGTGAAGATTTCGGCACCTATATTCTTGGTGCTGACCGGGGCTTCAATCTGCTGGGCAAGCCCTTTCAGATTGGTGCGGAATACGAGCAGGCCTTCAACGATACCAGCCGCCGTCGTATCGCGGCCGATGCGGACATGCAGCTCACCGAGAAAACCAGTCTTTACAGCCGTTACGAGATCATCAACAGCCTGAATGGTATCAATACGCTGGACGATGATGTGGAAACACAGCAGTTCACCACAGGTGTGCGTTCTGCGATTACCCGCAATACCGATGTGTATTCCGAGTACCGTTTGCGCGGTGCCGTGGATGGCCGCGATGTGGCCGCAGCCAATGGTGTGAAGTCTGACATCGAGATCGAGCCGGGTCTGACTGTGTCGCCGTCCATGGAGTGGATTCAGACGCTGGACGGACAGACCAATCAGGATGCCACGGCCCTGTCCGTGGGCGCAGAAGACAAACGCAATGAAAACCGCCGGACTCTGGGGCGGGTGGAAACCCGCTTTGGCGATGATCGTGAGTACTACGGGCTGAGTGCGGCCAATATCTGGCGAGTGAATACAGACTGGTCTGCGGTGGTGCGTGATGACCTGCGCCTGCAGTATTTCGATACGGAAGCCAAGGAAGGCGACAACATTGTCACCCTGGGCATGGCCCGCCGTCCGCGTCGGGACAACCGCCACCACATGCTATTCATGTACAAATGGAAAGAAGAGTGGGGCGGCAGCGGTGGCAGCGACCGCACCGTGCATCTGTTCTCCACACACCATAACTATCAGGCCCATGATGACTGGATTTTCTCTGGTCGACTGGGCGCCAAATGGCAACAGACCGAGCTGGGCAATCTGGATGTGGACTCGGATGCCTATGTGGCGGATGGCCGGATTATCTGGGATATCACCCGCCGTTTTGATCTGGATCTGCATGGTGGTGCGATTACCACGGAAGGCGTTAAAGAGCGCCGTTACAGCTACGGGTTTACCGTCAATGCACTGGTGCGCCGTAATCTGCGCATGGGTGTGGGCTATAACTTCACCGGTTTCCGTGACGATGACCTGGACCCGGAAGGCTATAACGCGGAAGGCGTGTTTGTTGGCCTGGAATACAAATTCGATGAAGATGACCTGAGCTGGCTGGGCAGCAAAGCCGCCGGGCAGCGCAGTTATCTGGGAGAGGCGCGATGAATATGATGAAAGCGCGGCTGGCGTTATTGATCCTGGCGAGCATGGCAGTAATGACGGGATGTGCCAGCACCGAGTCACTGTATGCACAGTATGATGAGCTATGCCCGGTGGAAGCCCGGGTAACAAGCACCGGCCTGGTGACAGTCACCGGGATTGCGGCTGGCGGCGCAGGCCTGGTAGCAGGCGAAAGCCGCACCCAGGTTTGGGAGCCGGCGGTGTATTTCGGTTTTGACCAGAACGAGCTGGCTGACGCTGAAGTGCGCCGGCTGGAAAGCAATCTGGCGGTGCTGAAACAGTACCCGACCCTGCAGGTGAGCGTGCAGGCGTTTACCGATGAGAAAGGCGCGGCAAGTTATAACCAGAAACTGGCGGCTCGCCGCCTGGACCAGGTGGTGCAGTACCTGCGTGATGGGGGCATCAGCAATGGCCGCATCAAGCGTGTTGCTCTGGGCGAAGAGCTGCCTATTCTGCCTGACGCGAATAACGAACAGCGGGTCATCAATCGCCGTGTTGAGTTGATGCCGTTGGATGCGCAAAGTCGCCCGTTGGTGTTGCGGGCTGATTTTGCCCGCAGTGGTGGCGATGAATTCGTGCCGCCGGCGCCAGTGAAGTAAAGGGGAGTTGGGGTGAAGACACTGCAACGTACAGGGCTGATGGTGTTGCTGATGCTGGGAGCCAGTGTTCAGGCGGCCACACCGGCGGCAGGCACCGTGATCAAGAACCAGGCATCGGCGAGTTACCGGGCCTGCCTTGATGATGGCTGTACGGAGCAGGCGGAAGCACAGCGGGTGACCTCCAATCTGGTGCAGACGTTGGTGCAGAACGTGCCGGGCATTGAACTGGTCAGTGATCAGGGCAAACCAGCACTGCCAGGCGGGCTGGTCTATTTCTCCCATGTATTGACCAATACCGGTAATGGGCGCGACCAGTATCAGTTGTGTATTACCAATGTGGATAGCGACATTGATGCCTGGGCCGTTTACGCCGATGGCAACGGCGATGGCCAACCCGATGCGGGGGGCGCCTTGTTTACCCAGACAGACGCGGATGGCTGCTGGGATAGCCGGACCCCGGACATGATTTCCGGCGAAACGTTTTCGCTGGTGGTGGAAGCTGAATTGTCGGCTGGAACGGTGGCGGGCCAACAGCCGTCATTGCAGGTTCGTGCGCGCAGTGATGCGGATAACTCCCTGCTGGCTATCAATACGGATGAAGCGGATGTCATCGATGGCCCGGTGATTGAAGTGGTCAAGTCATTGAGCCAGCGGGAAGGCCGCTCCCCGGATGGGCCGATCACCGTCACCCTGGATTACCGTAACCCATCGGACCAGGCGGCCACCGATATCGTCATTGAAGATGTGCTGCCCACCGTTTCCGTGGATGGGGTGTCAGCAGGCATGACCTATGTGCCGGATTCCGCTCGCTGGACGTTTACCGGTAATACTCCACTCACGGACGACGGCGATGATGGCAATCAGGGCAATGCCCCTAACCTGATCCGTTATTGTGCCTACGATACGGATGCTGTCGAACCGGATTGTCAGGATCGGGTACGGGCGGTTGTTACGCAGTTGCCGCCGGGCGGTGTCGGCACCCTCACGTTCGATGTCACTCTTGATGCGGGCTTGAGCGCCGGTGACCGGGTTCGCAATACGGGCCGTTTCCGCTATTCCAACGAAGCCGGCGATACGGATTTCGGTACACCGTCTCCGTTCAGCACCAATGCCGTGAGCTATCAGGTTATTGACCGGGCGTTGGCCCCGGCTGTGGTGGCTAATAACAGCGAAAACGACAGCGTGACGGGTAGTGATGATGTAAGCGATACCGGTAACCGTGTCGAGATTGCCAGCGCCGGCCAGGGTGGCACTGTGCTGTTCAACAACGTGATCTGGAATACTGGCGATGGCGAAGACCGTTTCGATATCACTATCGATGCTGCCAACGACCGTTCCGGGGCGGCACTAAGCGACCCCTTCCCCCAGGGCACCGTCTTCCAGTTACTCAAGGCGGATGGCGCTACTCCGTTGGTGGATAGTGATGGCAACGGCGTGCCTGACACAGGCCCGATCCCGTTGGCCGATCAAGGCGGCCAATGTCCGGCCCGTTTTGTGCGTGATGCCGGAAATGGTGTGTGCGGTGTGCGGGTTGTCCTGCAGGCAATCCTGCCTCCCAATGCACTGGGCGGCCCTTTCCAGGTCACCAAGGTTGCCAGTTCAATCACCGATCCCCAGGTCCGCAATGCGGTGACCGATACGCTCATCAGCATTGTCACCAACAGTGTGGATCTCACTAATGATCAGCCGGTTAACGGTAGCGCTCCGGGTGAAGGGCCGGGGCCGGAGGCCTCGCCGGTACGCAGCTTGTCTGTGGCGCCGGGCAATCACGGTACCTTTGTGTTGTACGTGAATAACACCGGGCCGCGGCAGGACAGCTACGACTTGCATGCCAGCAACAGCAATTTCAATCCGGGGCAATTGCCTGCGGGGTGGAGCGTGACCTTCTACCGTGATGGTGGATCGGCAGATTGCAGCGCCAATGGCGTTGCCATTACCAATACCGGGCTGGTGCCGGCAGGTAGCCAGCGGCTGGTGTGTGCCCAGGTCACGGTGCCGGAATCGGCTAGCGGAGGCGATACCTTGCCGCTGTACCTGCGAGCCTTGTCGCCGACCAGTAATGCCGGTGACATCAAGCTGGATCAGGTGGTCGTAGTGGCGGGACCGGCACTTTCCCTGCAGCCGGACCAGACCGGGCAAGTGGCGCCGGGCAGCAGCGTGCTTTATAGCCATCAGCTCACCAACACCGGTAATGTGGATTTGACCAATGTGCTGCTCAGCGGCACGCCTGACAGCGCCAGTGACAATGGCTGGTCGATTACCCTCTACGAGGACAGCAACGGCAATGGGCAATGGGATACGGCGGATACCCTGATTGTCGATGGCACTCCTCTGCAGACTGCCGGGGCAGATGGTGTGCTTGCCGTGGGTGAGAGCCTGTCCGTGTTCGCCCGGGTTTTTGCCCCGGCCACGGCAGCGTACGGCATTACCAACCTCAAGACGCTCACTGTTACGGCACAAGGTGCCGGGCAGACGGTGACCGACACGGCGACGGATTCCACCACGACCAGCAATACCGATGTGGCCGTGACCAAAGAGCAGGCACTGGATGCCGACTGTGATGGCGTGCCGGATGGCCCGGGCAGTTGTACTGCGGATGGCTGTTTTGTCTATACCCGATTTACGGCAACACCTGGCGAGCAGTGCGTGATTTATCGCCTGACGGCAGCCAATACCGGGGCGCAGAGCATGTATGAAGTGACCATTAATGATCGCACCCAGCCGTTCACAACCATGCTGTCTTCCGCGACCCGTTGCCAGCTTCCCTCGGGGGATTGCAGCGCCGATGTGGTTGCACCTGCCGAAGCGGGTACCGGTGATGTGTCGGTCAATGTGGGCGAATTGAAAGCGGGTGAAACCGCCGTTCTTATTTTCGGGTTACGGGTGGAGTAAAACGATGCAGACAACCGAACCGAAAAAAAATAAAGGCAAACTGGTTGCAGGGTTGCTGGCAATGCAGGTTTTTATTGCCATGCTCTTTATCGGCTTGTGCCTGGTGAGTGGGGCCGCAGAAGCTATTAGTCTGCCGCTGAATGGTTCGCGGACAATTCTTAGCGGCAGTGACTGCTCTCAGGCGACATACCGGTTTGGTACATCCGCAAGCTACGACGGTCAGGCGCTGGATGTTCTGGTTCAGGTGCTGCAGGAAGACAATGATCAGGCCGGGAGCTTTCAGTGTCTGGGGGTGGAAGAGGGCGTGTTGTTTGCCAGTTTGCGAGACAAGGATAACGGCGAAAATATTGCCTACCAGGATTTGCGGTTAACGGTGGTTCGTCAGGGAACCACCACGCCTGTTGTTGTGGACCGGTTGATCGTTACCGGGTTCGATCTGGACAGTAACAACTCTAGCACGGGCAGTGATGACCTTTACTTCAACACCGGTGAAAAAACGCGTTCCTATGTGTCCGTTAACACGGATACCACCGTTTCTTCATCGGCGTCTGGCGGCTATAACACGCGCATAAAAGGGCGGGATACTGATTGCACCGACGGTGCCACAACCGTCGAGCCCGAGTGCCGTGCCAGTGTGGTGTTTTCGGAAACATCCAGTGCGTCTTTTCGGGTTCAGAATGATAATGCGTACGGAACAGAAAGCTCGTCGAGTACCGCCCGGCGTGTTTCCTATTTGTCTCTGCGTGTTGACGATTTCGATGATGTGGTGGACGGCAATACGGATTACGGCGATGCCCCTTCGCCCTATGTGGCTGCCCGACAGGCTGTAAGCAGTTTTCTGGGTTTAGGTGCCGGTCTGGTGCCAGACCATGAAAGTGCGCAGCAAGCCAGTGCGGGCGCGGACGGTGATGACCTTGATGGGGCGGGGGGCGCGGTTGTCAACTTTGACGATGAAGATGGCGTTACCCTGGGCGGAAGCGCTCTGAATGATCAATCCATCTTTCCGGGGCAGCAAAGCGAACTGTCGGTGACCACATACGGTTCGGGTTACCTGAACGTCTGGTTCGACTGGAACCGGGATGGGGATTTCAGCGATGCCGGCGAGCGGATGGTATCCAATCGTCAGATCACCAATAACGGCGAAACATCCAGCGGCAATAATTCCTCCAATTTCGTTACGGTCACGCCGGTGACCATTAATGTGCCGGGTTCTGCTGCGTCCGGTGTGACCTATGCGCGTTTTAAATTTACCGAGTCAACAAATCCCGGGATAGGCAACAACGCGGGAAATGGTGAGGTGGAAGATTACCGCTTGAATGTCACGTCACAAACCTGTGATGCCGCAATCAGTGCGAACCTGTCGCTCAGTGGCAGTGCCACGCGAAATACCTCTAGTAATGAAATTACCCTGACCCAGGATAGTGGCAATCAGTCCGGCTCTGCCTGGTCACAGAATCGCATTAGTCTGCTTTCCCCCTTTACGGTGGAGTTTTCCATCTATCTGGGTACTAAAGACGCCAGTGGTGCGGATGGTATTGCCTTTGCTTTCCAGAATGATGAGGACGGCAGCAGTGCGACCGGTGTGTTTGGTGGCGCCTTGGGGGTGGGTGGCTTGGATCCTGCTGTGGCGGTGGAATTCGATACGTACAGCAACGGTGGGGGTTACGGTGATATTGCCAATGATCATACGGTTATTTATGACCCGGTAAATTATACCGATTCCAGTGGCGGCGGAAGCTTGCTGAGCCCAGTGGTGGACCTGGGAAATATTGAGGACGGAGGCTGGCATACGGTATCGCTGGATTGGGATCCGGTATCCAATCAACTGCAGTACCGTTTTGACGGTGCACTGGTGGCTGTGGTGAATCGCGATTTTACCACTCTGGATTTTGCCGGTGACCCGAATGTGTTCTTCGGTTTTACCGGTTCCACCGGGGGCTCCAGCAACCTGCAGAAAGTCTGTGTGATCGATGCCCCTCCCCAGGTATTGGTTGACTATGGTGATGCGCCTGCCAGTTACCAGAGCCCGTCTCATATTCTGGTGGATGGCATTCACCTTGGCGTTGATGTGTCAGAGGATGTGGGCGGGTACGCCGATCCCAATGCCAATGCAGACACCTTTGATGACGGTGTAACTTTCCCCTCTGTGCTGCCGAGTATCGATCCGATTACAGTGGCTGTGGAGGGGGCTGGAGGGTACCTGCAAGCCTGGGTGGACTGGAATCAGGATGGGGACTTTGATGACCCCGGGGAGCAGATTGCCGAGGACCTTCAGGACACCGATGGCGATGGGCTGATAGATATCATAGCGAGTGCGGCAACGGGCACAGTGGACGCCAATGATGTGATCACCCGTTTCCGCTGGTCTACAACGCCCTCTATCGATCCCTATGAAGGGGCGGATGATGGCGAAGTGGAGGACTACCAGGTGTCTACCCGGGCGGTGGTGACCTGCCCGCAGGGGTCGGAGGCTACTGGCGGCGGCATTGCCAGTGGCGGTGCCGGTGATTTTCGCGATGCGATCTACTGGCTGGACTGGTCTTGCGGTGTCCGCAATAACTATCAGGTCGGGGAAATGATTCGCAAGAACTGGGTATTTGGCCCGGTGGAAATTCGCGCCACGCTGGACAACCTGACTGATACGGTCAATGTCTATAACACCGGCAGCTGGTCCGGCGATCGCCTGGATGATCTGTATCAGGGCGTGAACCCTATTGGGCTTTCCAATAATGCCAGTGGTGAGGCGCCGGAGTTTGATATTGATTGGCAGGTCTACCTCAATGGGCAGCGGGTCCCGGCTGACATTATTGCGGCTGATGCGGAAGATACGGATGAGAACGAAAGCCTGACCTGGGAAACCGATGGCCAGCCCTGGGAGATTTTTTCGGTGGCGCCGGCCTCTGATTTGAGGGTGCGCTTTGAAAATGGCAACCGGCGAATGGTGGTGACCACTGGGGATTTGGCGGTCAGCACGGGTACTTTGCTGGGCTTGACCGAAGACGCACGCCGCACATCACATATTGTTGATGGCGGCGGCTCCCAGGCAATGGCCTTTGGCGTTTTCCTACAGGTGGATCATGGCGATATTGCCGGCGGTTACCCGCAAAGCGGCGGCCACGTTTCGCGCAGGGATGCCACTGGTGGCAGCAAGCCCCAGACAGATACGGATGTGAATACGCTCACCGTAGCCACCTTGCAGCCTGCCGTTCCTTACCTGGGTGATATCGGTCCGGATCCGGAAGATGCCGACCAGAACTCGGCCAATGCGGATGCGGATGGCCCGGAAGAAGATGGCGTCAGTTTTTCCGCACTGATTCCCGGCGGTAACGCGGTGATCTCGATCACTCTGACAGAACAGACCGCAGGCACCAATTTCGTGCAGGGCTGGATCGACTGGAATCGGGATAACGATTTTGACGATGCCAGTGAACAGGTGGCGTTGAATGTGCGCGACAACGATGCCCAGGACAGTAACGCGGCTAACGGAGCCATCGATCTGAGTGTGTTTGTGCCACCGGGAGCCTTTATCGGTGATACCTATGCCCGCTTCCGTCTGTCCAGCACTCCGGATGTGGCTGCCGGTGGGCAGGTGGTATTCGATGGCGAGGTTGAGGATTACAAGGTCACCGTGGCCTCGGCCAATACGGCAGGTACTCTTTCCGGTTGGGTGTTTGAGGATAACGGCAGTGGTGCTATCGCTCACGATGGCAGTAAGGGGGCCGACGAGCCGGGCCTGGCCAATTTGTCGGTGCGGCTCTACCACGATGCTGATGGCAATGGTGTTTGCGAGCAAACGGATACGGTGCTGGCTGAGACGACCACGGATGGCGATGGGGCCTGGGCGTTGACCCCGCCGTTAGCGGACGTGGGGAAGGCTGCTTGCTTGCTGGTCCAGACTCCCAACGGCTATCAGTCCATCAGTGAAAGTGCAGGCTCCGGTGGTGCAAACCTTGCCGTCGGTGCTGGCGATGACGACACCATAACATTATCGGTGCCGCCCAGCGGCACCGTATGGAGTGACATCCTGTTTGGTGATGTGGGCCTGCCGGTTCTTGAACCGGATCGTCAGGGGGTGGTGGATGCGGGCAACAGCCTGTTCTACGACCACCGTTTTACCGCGCGCACCGCCGGAACGGTGGATTTCACTTTCGGGGCGCCCGACACCGTGCCCGCTGCCCCTGCCTGGACGGATACGCTCTATCGGGACAGTAACTGTAATGGTGTTCTGGATAGCGGGGAGGCCGCTCAGCCGGTGACCGGCGTTGCCGTGCAGGCCGGCGATAGCGTTTGCCTGTTGGTGAAAGTCTTTGCTCCGGCGGATGCGCCCCTGGATGCGCTGCACTCCCGGCCTTTGTTGGCGACTCAGGCGTTTACGGGGACCGGTTCGCAGGCGATGGTGCAAGTGCGCGATACCACCCGTCTTTCTGCAGGCAAGTTGCTGCTTGAAAAACAGGTGCGCAACATTGGTCCGGACGGTGTGCAGGGTACTGTGGATGATGTGGACAGCAATGACGGCACAGCCAATCAGGCTGCCCCTGGCGACGTGCTCCGTTACCGTTTGATCTTCACTAACCAGGGCGCCAAGGCGTTGACCGAGGTGACGGTGAACGATAGCACGCCCGCATTCAGTGGCCTGAATACGGCGGCGGCCTGCCCGGCGGCACTGCCGGACGATCTGTCCGGCTGTAGCCTGAGCACGCCGGATGGCAGCAACGGCCCGGGTTATGAGGGCGCCCTGCAGTGGCTGTTCTCCGGGCAGTTATTACCGGGGAATCAAGGGGTTGTCCGTTACGATGTGAGGGTGAATCCGTAGCGGATTTGGCTACGCTGATCCATCCGTCGGTAACCTATCTGCCACGGGGAGACCGTGGTAGAATGCCGCAACCGGGCGCGCAGGCTCCCGGTTTTTTTGTGGCTGTCTGGCAGGAACAATGGATTTCAGTTTATTGATCAAGGCGCTTTGTCTGGTGTTGATCATAGAAGGCCTTCCGCTGTTTCTGGCGCCTGTGCGTGCGCGCCAGGCAGCACTTCAGGTGGCGCGTCTGGATAGTCGCCTGCTGCGAATTATGGGGCTGGTGCTCATGGTATTGGGTGCGGGCCTGTTATTACTGATGCGGTCGTAAATGATGAATCAGGAAGAACAGTGGCTACTGCCCGACGGGGTAGAAGAAGTCCTCCCGGGTCGCGCCCGGGCCATCGAGCAGCTGCGTCGCCAGACGCTGGATCTGTATCAGCGCTGGGGTTATGAACTCGTATTCCCGCCGTTGATCGAGTTTATGGAATCCCTGCTGAACGGCGGTGGCCGAGATCTGGAGCGGGAAACCTTCAAGATTACCGACCAGCTCACCGGGCGCCTGATGGGTGTCCGTGCGGATATTACTCCGCAGGTGGCGCGTATGGATGCCCACAGTCTGCGCCGCAATGCCCCTTCCCGCCTATGTTACTGCTCCAGCGCCCTGCGTACCCGCCCGGTGGTGGCCGGTGGCACACGCCTGCCTTATCAGCTGGGCGTGGAGCTGTTCGGCCATTCCGGTGCCGACAGTGACCTGGAAGTGATCTCGCTGCTGCTGGAAACGCTGACGCTGTCAGGTGTGGACCAGCACGTGGTGCTGGATCTGGGGCACGTGGGGCTGTTCCGTGGCCTGCTCGACAGCTGTGATCTGAGCGACAGTGAGCAGAGCCAGCTGGAAGACATTTATGTCCGCAAGGCACGAGTAGAGCTGGACACCTTCATTGCCAGCCATGATATGCCTGCCGCTGCCGGTAAAGCCCTGGCAGCCTTGCCCTGGTTGGCGGGGGGCGTGGACGTGCTGGCCGAAGCGCGGGCGCTGCTGTCGCCTTTCCCGGGTGCTATGGCGGCACTGGATGAGCTGGCGGTGCTGGTCGATGTGCTGGGTGCCCGCGGTGTGCAATTGCACCTGGATCTGGGTGAGCTGCGCGGCTACCACTATCACACCGGTTGCGTGTTTGCCGCGTACCTGCCCGGTGAGAGTGAGCCGGTGGCCAAGGGCGGCCGTTACGATCACATTGGTGAAGTCTTTGGTCGGGCGCGGCCGGCCACCGGTTTCAGTGCAGATTTGAAGATGCTGGCGGAGCGGGCGGAATCTGCCGCGCTCACCGGTATTCTGGCGGAAGGTTCGCTGCAGGACGCCACCTTTGCGACCACCGTTGCTGCCCTGCGTGAGCAGGGTGAGCGCGTGGTGCTGGCCTTGCCCGGCGCCGATAATGACCCGGCCGAGCTGGGATGCCAGCGTCGCCTGGTCGCCCAGGCCGATGGCTGGGTTGTGACCGACCTTTAAACCGAATTTCCTTTTTCCTGAACAGATGGCAGCAAGCAATCATGGGTAAGAACGTAGTCATTCTCGGCACCCAGTGGGGTGATGAAGGCAAAGGCAAGATCGTCGATTTATTGACCGATCAGGCTTCACTGGTAGCCCGCTTTCAGGGCGGCCATAACGCCGGCCACACCCTGGTGATCGATGGCAAGAAAACGGTCCTGCACCTGATTCCATCAGGCATTCTGCGCGAAGATGTGCAGTGCCTGATTGGTAACGGCGTGGTGCTTTCCCTGGAGGCGCTGCTCAAGGAAATCGGTGGCCTGGAAGATCAGGGTGTGCCGGTACGCGAGCGTCTGCGTCTGTCGGCGGCCTGCCCGCTGATCCTGCCGGTACACGTGGCGCTGGATCAGGCCCGTGAAGCGGCCCGCGGCAACAAAAAAATCGGCACCACCGGCCGTGGCATTGGCCCTGCCTATGAAGACAAGGTGGCTCGCCGGGGGCTGCGCCTGGGTGATGTGTACCAGCGCGAGCTGTTTGCCGCCAAGCTGGGCGAAGTGATGGATTACCACAACTTCGTTCTGCGCAGCTATTACAATGCCGAGCCAGTGGATTTCCAGAAAACCCTGGATGAAACCCTGCAACTGGGCGAAGACGTGCGCAGCATGGTTACCGATGTGACTGCCGTGTTGCACGGTGCCCGCGAGCGTGGCGAGAACATCATGTTTGAAGGCGCCCAGGGCACCCTGCTGGATATCGACCACGGTACCTACCCGTACGTGACCAGCTCCAACACCACGGCCGGTGGTACTGCCACCGGTACCGGGTTCGGCCCGCTATACCTGGATTACGTGCTGGGTATCACCAAGGCCTACACCACCCGGGTGGGCAGCGGTCCGTTCCCCACGGAGCTGTTTGACGAAAATGGCCGTTACCTGGCCGAGAAAGGACACGAGTTCGGTTCCACCACTGGCCGCGCCCGTCGTTGCGGCTGGTTCGATGCGGTGGCGCTGAAGCGTTCCATCCAGATCAACTCCATTACCGGCCTGTGCCTGACCAAGCTGGACGTGCTGGACGGCCTGGAAGAAATCAACATCTGCGTAGGCTATCAGGATGCGGCCGGCAACTCGCTGGAGTGTGCCTGGGATGCGGACAGCTACGAAGAAGTGAAGCCGGTATACGAAAGCCTGCCGGGCTGGTCGGAGTCTACGTTGGGTGCCAAATCGGAAGATGATCTGCCGGCCAACGCCAAGGCTTACCTGCAGCGTATCGAGGAAGTCACCGGTGCGCCCATTGATATCATTTCTACTGGCCCGGACCGGGTGGAAACCATCATCAAGCGCCACCCGTTCTCCTGAGCCAGGTGCAAACGAAGAAGCGGCCCACGGGCCGCTTTTTTTATGTTTGTCACGGAATGGAGTGATGCGCCTGTTTCAGGCAGAGCCCATTGTCTGGCCTTGGCAACGGGAGCGTGCTGGATGTCCGACGCTGTGGTTTTGTGTTGAGTAAATTCTTCTTATCTCTGTGACAGTTTTGTCATAAAAAACCGCTTCACTGTTCGCCTCTGAAAACAATTCACGGGGAGAACACTCATGTACCGGATTCCGTTTGCCAAAACGGCACTGGCGACCAAAGTCAGTGCTGTAACGTTAACTGCTCTTCTGCTTGCTGCCTGTGGTGGCGACAGTGATTCTAATGACCCTGTTGCACCTGGCGACCCGGCTGGAAAAACCCTTTCCTTCACGGCGGTGAAAGCCCCGGAAACGGATCTGGAAAAGCGTCAGATCCTGGCGTCTCCTTCCGTTGAGGTGGATGGTGAGACCTACGAGATCGGTTTCCATACCCTGTTGCGTTCCGGCGATGCGGTAAACGGGGATGTGGTCTTCGGCCAATTGGTCGACAAGATGGGGCAGCCGCTCTATGGCAACGACGGCAAGCTGAGTGTTACCGATTCCAATGAGCACACCTCCCTGTTGCCGATCGGTGATCGTTTGTTCTCCGTCTCCCAGATGGAAACCCGCCCAGGCGCCATGTTCCTGATGGAGCTGGATCAGAACAAACAGACTGGCCATCTTTCCGTCAAGGATCTCTGGCAAATCGACCAGTCCGGTGTGGACGGTGGTTGGGTGCACTGTGCTGCCAGTGTGACCCCCTGGAATACCCATCTGGCCAGCGAAGAGTACGAACCGGATGCTTCCGAGCGTGACCCGGTGACCGGTGAGATTGATGGTTACTATGAGCCGATGGCAGATTACTTCGGGGGTGATCTGACGGCCATGAATCCTTACTGGTGGGGCTGGAATATCGAGATTACCGTGGCTGCCGAGGGTGACAGCGCGCCCACCAGCGATCTTGTCAAACATTACGCCATGGGCCGCCTGGCCTTTGAGCTTTCTTATGTCATGCCCGACGAAAAAACCGTCTACATGACAGATGATGGCACCAACGTGGGCTTCTACATGTTTGTTGCGGATACCGCCGGTGATCTGAGTGCGGGCAACCTCTATGCCGCCAAATGGAACCAGACATCGGCGGCGGGTATCGGTGAGGCGGATCTGGAATGGATCAGCCTGGGCCATGCCAGCAACAGCGATATCGAAGCGCTATTCGCCAGCCCGGATGAGCCGGCATTCGATGACCTGTTCGAAACCGCAGCCATGACCGGTGAGGATTGTCCGGATGGTTTCACTGCCACCGCATCCAATGGCAATAAGGAATGCCTGAAAGTGAAGCCCGGTATGGAGTTGGCGGCATCCCGTCTTGAGACTCGCCGCTATGCTGCGTTGATGGGGGCGACCACAGAGTTTCGTAAAGAAGAAGGTGTGACCTTCGACCCGGATGGCGGCAAGCTTTATGTGGCGATGAGTGAAGTGGGGCGTGGCATGGAAGATAACTCTTCCAACGATCTGTCCACGATCAATCATGTTCGTATTGCTGAAGCTAACAGCTGCGGTGGTGTGTATGCACTGGATGTTGGTAGTGATGCCGGCATCGGCTCTGATTACGTGGCGCAGAACATGAAAGGCTTGATTGCCGGTCAGCCTGCCAGCTATTCGGCTGACAGCCCGTTTGCGTCTTACTCCTGTGACGCAAACGGCCTGGCCAATCCGGATAATGTGACCTTTATCACCGGTTACAACACGCTGATTATTGGTGAGGACACCGGTTCCGGGCACCAGAATGATGTGATCTGGTCGCTGAACCTTGACGAGGTGGATGCGACGGATTTCTCCGCCGGTCTGACCCGTATCCAGACTACCCCTTATGGATCGGAAACCACCTCTCCCTATTGGTACCCCAACGTGAATGGCTTCGCCTACCTGATGAGTGTGGTGCAGCACCCCTATGGCGAATCTGACTCCGGCAAGATCCCGGATGGCTCATTGGACCACCGTGCCTACACCGGGTATGTCGGTCCGTTCCCGGCCATGGATTGAAATTAATCACGGTAACGAGGAGGGCCGGGGTTATCCCCGGCCTTTTGCTGCTATGAAAAATATTTTTTTTATTTTGGGTATGTCTGTTTCGGTATGGCAGCTGAGTGGTTGTGACCAATCTGATGCGTCGCAGGGGGATAATCTGGGGCGCCTGTATTTGTCCAATCCATCGGCAACGATTCCTGCACAGTGTTATACCAAAACCGAAGATGCCAAGGGGATGGTGAGTAACCCCTGTTATGTCTGTCATACCGCCAGTAAAGAACCGAATTTCACCAACGATCTTGATCTGCAGCTGGCCTACGATTTTGCCCGGCCTGCCACGGTTAATCGTTGGGATAATCTTTTCGTGGATCGCAGCGAAGAGCGTGAGGCGATCAGTGATGAGGCGATTCTGGCTTATGTGCGAACCGATAATTATCAGTCCGGGGGCGTGGTGCAACTGGCCAAAACCCTGACCGGAAAACTGCCTGCGCATTGGGATGGTGATGGTAATGGCCGCTGGGATGGTTACGTGCCTGACGTGGCCTACCGCTTTGATGAGCAGGGTTTTGACCGCGATGCGCAAGGCAAGCTGACGGGGTGGCGTGCTTTGGCGTATACGCCGTTTCCGGGCACATTTTTCCCCACTAATGGTTCTGCGGATGATGTGCTGATTCGTCTGGATTCTCCATACCGCCAGAATGAAAAAGGCGAGCCCGACATACGGGTTTACCGTCTCAACCTGGCGATCGTGGAGTCGCTGATCAAGCGTGAGGATGTGGCGATAGAGGCGGTAGAGGAAGCTGATTACGGGGTCGACCTGAATCGCAACGGTGTGTTGGATCGTGCTACTGAAGTGGTATTCGACTGGGCTCCCCTTGAGGGGCGTGACATGCAGTATGTGGGGCTGGCCAGGGTGGCCCAGCAACAGGGGGCGGCGCCACTGTCAGCAGGAGC
Source organism: Alcanivorax sp. HI0044 (assembly GCF_001634945.1). Lineage (NCBI taxonomy): Bacteria > Pseudomonadati > Pseudomonadota > Gammaproteobacteria > Oceanospirillales > Alcanivoracaceae > Alcanivorax > Alcanivorax sp. HI0044. The sequence continues at coordinate 1,096 of NZ_LWEZ01001692.1, read as the reverse complement.
TTATCCGCTGGGTACCGAGTTTGTACATAGCGTGCGCTATCTGGATATTGCCGATGATGGCGAAGTGGTGATGGCGCCGCGAATGAAGGAGCTGCGCTACAGCCGTAAAACGCGCTGGCTGACATATTTTCAGCACCGGGAGCTGGCGGACGATGAGCTCAAGGATGCGCATGATTTTCCTGACCGCATGGAGCCTGTCATCGGTGATATAGAGCGCGGGGTGGGTAATCGTCGCGGCTGGCGTTTCAGTGGCTTCATCGAGGATGACCAGGGCGCGCTGCGGCCTCAGTCGTATGAGGAACTGGCTACCTGCGCCGGGTGCCACGGGGCAGTGGGTGCGCTGGCTGACAGTACCTACACCATGGAAAGAAAGCTGGATGCCGGTCAGGGATTTCAGCGGGGCTGGTATCACTGGAGCCAGAAAAGCCTGGCGGGTATTCCCGAGCCACAGCGGCAAGATGGCCGGGGCGAGTATGCGTTTTACCTGGAACAGGTGGGAGGGGCGGATGAGTACCGGTCGAATCAGGAAGTGCGTGAGCGTTTCTTCGATGAGGGCGGGAACTTGAGACCGGCCATGTTGGCGCAACTGAAGGGCGATATCAGCGCGCTGGTGGTGCCTTCAGCCCGCCGGGCACTGGAGTTGAACAAGGCCTACCTGTCTGTCGTCGAAGAACAGAGCTATATCCGCGGCCGCGACGCGGTGCTCGCCCCAATGGTCAATGTGCACAAGGAGGTGGAGGCCGGGCAGCGTACAGCCATTACCGAGCCGGTGACGTATCGCTGAGACCGCGCAGCGTGTCGGTTTCGCTGATCTGTCGAGAGAAAATGGATGTTTCCCGTCGCAGGCTTACTTGCGGCGGGTAATCACAATCAGTGCCACGGTGACGCCGACCACGGCGATGGGGAAAAACAGCAGGTAGCGTTTGCGGCGGGCTTCTTTTTCCCGGTGCGCGTCAGCCTGCTGAATGGCTGGGTGGACGGATTTGGTGGCTTGCACCGCATTATCCGGCTCGGCGTAGGTTGCCACGGGGGCGAGGGCCAGGCCACAGGCCAGCACAAGTGCAGCGATCACGGGGCGAAGGAGTGTCATATTGGC
>NZ_LWEZ01001691.1:0-645 GCF_001634945.1 Alcanivorax sp. HI0044 | reverse complement strand
TTCATGCGCAGGCCATCCGGACCTTTCATGGTGAGCACATACCGGTGGCTGTGCTGGCCCTTGTTCTGAATTTCCAGCCGATAGATGTTTTCCACTTCGCCACTGCTGGCGGTGCGGTAGAGCTGATTCCGGTCTCGAATCACATCGACCTGCAGTGGCACACGGCTGTACAAGGTGCCCATAAACAGGCTGCCCATGATGATGAGGATGGCGCCATAGCCGATGAGTCGGGGGCGCAGAATGCGAGTCTTAAAGCCTTCCAGGGCGTTTTCGGTGGTGTAGCGAATCAGCCCGGGTGGCTTGCCGATATGATCCATGACGTCGTCACAGGCGTCCACGCAGGCCGCGCAGGTAATGCATTCATACTGCAGCCCATCACGAATATCGATGCCAGTGGGGCAGACCTGAACACACATGCCGCAGTCGATGCAGTCGCCTTTTTCCACTACCGTATCTTCCTGCTGGCGTTTTTTGGCACCACGGCCACGGGGTTCGCCGCGTTGTTCGTCGTAAGACACGATCAGCGTGTCGCGGTCGAACATGACGCTCTGGAAACGGGCGTAGGGGCACATGTAGAGACATACCTGTTCGCGCATGAACCCGGCGTTGCCGTAGGTCGCCACTGTGAAGAAGCCCACCCAGAAG
>NZ_LWEZ01001690.1:0-742 GCF_001634945.1 Alcanivorax sp. HI0044 | reverse complement strand
CATCAGATCACCGGCTACACTGGGGCCATGATGCGTTTTGCTGTAGTGATGCTTGCGGGGCTGCTGTCGTTACCGGGCGACAGCCCGGCCGATGACAGCAAGGTGACCGTACTGGTAGTACGCCATCGCTGGCATACCGGTATTGCCTTCCCTGCGGAGCAGCTCGATCCTGCACTGCAGTTTCTCCCTGCCTATTTTTCGAAACCCGCCTACTATGAAATGGGTTGGGGTGATGATGCCTTCTACCGCCAGGACAACAGCACCTGGCGACTGGTCCGCGCCATGTTGTGGCCAACGAACAGCGTGCTGCATGTGGTCGCACTTGACCGGCACCCCGAAACGCTCCCCCACGGGGATATTCAGCCGCTGTGCGTCAGCAGGATGCAACTGGCAGCGCTGCAACGGGCAATCGCCAACGACTTTGTGCTGGACGATAACGGCACCCCCATCGACGCTGCCCCCGGGCTGTATGGCGACAGCCGTTTCTTTCCTGCGCACGGTACCTTCTGGCTCGGCAATACCTGTAACAGCTGGACGGCCCGGCGACTCACCGCTCTCGATATTCCCATGGGCTACCTGACGCTGACCGCCAACGGCGTCATGCAGCAACTCACCGGACGCACCGCCTGTCGGGAACCCGGCCATCATTAAACAAAATGGTTGAACATTCATTCCCGCACCTATAAATTCAACCTTATGGTTAAACAAAACGATCAACATCTGGATGCTGTTTTTGCTGCTC
>NZ_LWEZ01001689.1:0-929 GCF_001634945.1 Alcanivorax sp. HI0044 | reverse complement strand
CGGGTGAGTGGGTCCATGGCAATGGTCCCCAGCCCCACTTCATTGCTGACGACCACCACATTGCCGGGATACTGCCCCAGCGCCCCAAGAAAACTGTCCCGCTCCCGGACAAACGCCGCGTCCCCGGCATGCAGCAAATTACTCACCCACAGGCTCATGCAATCGACCAAGACACAGGGAACCGGTGACAACGTGGCCTGGCGGTTAAGCAAGGCGCCCAGATGCAACGGCTCTTCCACCAACCCCCAGCTCGCCGGGCGCCGCATACGATGGCGACGAATACGGTCGCTCATTTCACCATCACCGGCGGTGGCCGTCGCCACATACACCACCGGATCGTGTTGCTCACTGACCAGGTTTTCCGCCAGTGAACTTTTGCCGGAACGAATGCCGCCGAGAATCAGACTGTGCGGCATCAGTTTTTCTTCACGAACTGGGTCAGAATCACAATACGCTGGCCTTCTACGCGGCCTTCGATGTGCTCAGGATTATCCTGCACCAGAGAAATATTGCGCACCGCGGTGCCACGCTTGGCGGTAAAATTGGCCCCTTTCACATTCAAATCCTTGATCAGCGTGACCGAATCACCGGCTTCCAGCACGGCACCATTGCTGTCGCGGTGCAATTCCCGCGCGTCTTCCGTCTGGCCTTCACCGGTGGCCTGGGCCCAGGCCAGGGTGTCGTCATCCAGGTACAACATATCCAGCAGGTCCTGCGGCCAACCTTCTGCCTGCAAGCGCGTCAACATGCGCCACGCCAACACTTGCACCGCCGGCACCGGGCTCCACATGCTGTCGTTCAGGCAGCGCCAGTGGTTGGCGTCTTCATTACCCGGGTTATCCAGCTGGGTCTGGCAGGTTTCACATAACAGCACGCTCTGCTCGGCAGTGCCATCCGATTCCGGCGGCACCGCATACACCGCCAGGGCA
>NZ_LWEZ01001688.1:0-880 GCF_001634945.1 Alcanivorax sp. HI0044 | reverse complement strand
ATTGCCCGCCAGACCGTGAAAGCCCTGCGCAAGAACGTGACCGCGAAATGTTATGGCGGTGATGTGTCTCGTAAAAAGAAGCTGCTGCAGAAGCAGAAAGAAGGCAAGAAGCGCATGAAACAGGTGGGGAATGTAGAAATCCCCCAGGAGGCCTTCCTCGCCGTGCTCAAGGTGGATGATTAATGAATACTCGCCGGATGCAAGACGCCAAAGGCCGGACGCAAAACCTCCAGTCATCCGGCGTCAGGCGCCAGGCGTCCAGCGTTATTTAGGAGATTTCTGTTGGATATTGATATCGGTTTTTGGTTGACCCTGGCGCTGGCTATTACTGTCGTTGTCTGGTTGATCGACAAGGTGCTGAAACTGAAGAGTAAAGGCGGCCCGGTGGGCAGTGTGGTGGAAACGTCCAACTCGCTGATTTCGGTATTCTTCGTGGTGCTGGTGATCCGCTCGTTTATTGTCGAGCCGTTCACTATTCCCTCCGGCTCCATGTTGCCGACGCTGCAGATAAATGACTTCATTCTGGTCAACAAGTTTGCTTATGGCCTGCGTTTGCCCGTGACCAACACCAAAATTATTGAAACCAGCGAGCCCGAGCGTGGCGATGTCATGGTGTTCAAGTTTCCGGAAAACCGGCAGCAGAACTTCATCAAGCGTGTGGTGGGGTTGCCCGGTGACACTGTGCAGGTGAAGGACAATGTGTTGACGGTGAACGGGGAGATCATTGATCGGGATCTGGTCAATGAATGGGTTGGCCCGGGGGTATGGCGCAAGCAATACGTTGAACAGCTGGGTAACGCTACTCACCTGATCTGGCAGGAAGGCAAAACCAACCCCTATACCGGGCGCCAGCTGCCCCAGGCTCGCACTCAGGGAGAGT
>NZ_LWEZ01001687.1:0-1606 GCF_001634945.1 Alcanivorax sp. HI0044 | reverse complement strand
GTTTTTATACCGCTTTTACGTCCCCGTCGTTGCCCTGCTGCGACGCGGGCACTAGCATATGACAATAATTCCATCATAACAGTGGGGATAGTAGATGGAGCAGGCCAATAATAATGATTTCGGCCAGCAACGGCGGCGCCAGCTGTTAGCCGGTGTGCCGTTTTTTAATGAAATCGCCCGTGATGATCAGGACGAATTTGCGCAGCTTGAAAAGACGACCCGCCTTTGGGTAGCCGCTTCCGGGGAAAGTGTCATCCGTGCTGGTGATGTGGATTCCACCCTGTATTTTTTGCTCCGGGGGCAGCTTGAAGTCCTCTCGGATAATCCAGAGGAAGCTCCGCTTTACTATGTCTCACCCGGTGAAGTATTTGGCACCTTGTCCATGCTTCTGGGAACGCCCCGCAGCGCTACCATAAAGGTGGCGGACAATGCTCGGGAGGCGGTATTGGCAAGCCTGGACTTCAATGAATTCAACGACGATGACAGTGCCTATTCGTTGGCTACCCGTCTGGCCTTCTTCCATATGATTGTTCACCACATCCGCTGGACCCTGGAAGTAAAACGAATGCAGGCGCCGACCCACGAGCTGGTCCATTCCATGCGCAAACTGCCGGTTTTTCATGGTGAGAAAAACAGCCAGGAAGAGCTGGCTGCACTGAAAGTGCAGGCTCAGGGGCTGGCTGAATTGTTGTGTCGTTGGAACGGAGAAAGCCAGGCCAGTACCGGGGCGCTGCAGCTTACCTGATTCGCGTTTGCGTCAGTTCCCGTGTGGGGGGCTCCCCCGGTGCGGGACATCCGGGCTTTCTGTTACTGGTCGACTTTCACGGCCAGTACGTCGCAGTGGGCGCCAGGCACCAGCCCGCGTGCGGTTGAGCCCAGCAGCAGGGCCAGGCCGCTGCGAGTATGGCTGCCCACCACGATCAAATCCGCCCCTAGCTTGTCTGCCTTGTCGAGAATGGTCTTTTCGATGGATCCCATGTCCACGTAAACATTGGTCTCGGGAATCTTGTATTGCCCTGCGTATTTGTCTGCCATTTCACGGGCCTGTTTCATCAGGCCGCTTTGCAAGTCCGTCACATCCATGGGCACATCCGCGCCGTAAGCCAGAGCCAGCGGTTCGATGACATGGATCAGATGGAGCTCGCCGTCATTGCCCGACAGTACGCCCGCAGCGCGGGACAGCACCTGTGCGGATTCGTCGCTGCCATCAATGGCAACCAGGATTTTACGGTAGGGACTGGGCACGGTTCTCTCCCTGAAAACGTGAGGTTTCCTGCAGTATAGCGCGCTTTGCCAGGGTTGCCAGCGGGCTGTTTCACAGATGAGGGTTGCCCTGGCAGGCCTGCCTGTACTACTACTAAAAAAGGAAAACGGGGGCACTTCCTGCTTGACCCGCCTATACCGGCGCTGTCTAAATAGCGCCCATCACGAGCCTTAGACCGGATGTTGAGTACCTGAGAATGGGAAAATCGCTAGTAATTGTGGAGTCGCCTGCCAAGGCCAAGACCATTAACCGCTACCTGGGCGACGACTTCATCGTGAAGTCCAGTGTCGGCCATGTGCGGGATCTGCCGGTCAGTGGCGGCTCCAAAAAGAGCACCCCTCA
>NZ_LWEZ01001686.1:0-1613 GCF_001634945.1 Alcanivorax sp. HI0044 | reverse complement strand
TTGCCGCATTCCTTGCTCAGCGAACCCTTCACCTTGTCTGATCCAGCTTCCCGGCACATGGCCGCGCAGAAATGCGAGGAAGAATTACAGCGCCTCGAGGCGGATCAGGATTGGGCCAGCCGGGTGCGCGCACGCCTGATGCAGGCGGAAGGCATGCTGCCCAGCCTGGAACAGCTGGCCGGCAACTTTCATGTGACCTCGCGGACCTTGCGTCGTTACCTTAATGCGTTGGGTGTGAGTTATCGCTCCTTGCTGGAAGAAGTGCGCATGACCAAGGCCATGGCCTACCTGCAGGCCAACATCACCGTGCAACAGGTGGCTAACCGCCTGGGGTATGCCGACCCCAGCAACTTCGCCCGCGCCTTCCGCAAATGGACCGGCCACCCGCCCAGTCATTTCCAGCCGTAGTATCCCCCTGTTTTCTGCTTCAACGCTTTGCGATTCCGCTTTCTGTGCTGTTCAATGGAATCTATCTTGGTGAGGCCGAAACGTGATCGTTCATTGTTAACTAGGCCCAGTGGTAACCAAGCTTCACAATACAAGGCGTAAATTTCAAAGAAATGCCTGGAAAATGCGCCGTCCTCTATTCGCTCAGGCTCATCCAGTTGGTGGCGTTTTTCAAGAACCCAAGGTTCCAGTGCGTACCAGCAGCAGAGGTACATAGGGCCCCATATATTCATGAAGTGGTTTCTTGAAATTAGGTTATTCCATGCCATGTAACCAATACGTTGTAGCTTGACGCTGACCTGCTGTGCTGCTTCACGTTCCTCCTTTTTCCAGTGTTCATTGGCGCTTTTTTTGTTATACGGCTGGTTTTGGTGGGCGTCAGTGATGATACGAATGAGAGGTTTGAGTGTATCCATCTCAGCCATGGCCCAGCGAAGAATATCGGCGTCACGAGACAGAGAGGCTTCACGAATATTGTGAGAGCCTTGTCGAAGCCCGATCAGAAGTACGATAGTCAATATGACCATAAGGAGGTCGGAGACCCCAGAAACCCCTCCCCAATCAAAGGTTTCAAATTGGAATTTGATGTTCTCGAACATGTTGACCTTCTTTCATCCTAATCGGGTAGAGTTCAGTTTTGAAAAAGCATGAAAACACAATGCGCGTGGATTCTGAACCCGTCCTACTTGTCTCCCGGCATAATCACCCTCGCGGCAGTTGCCAGCGTGGGCGTATGCAGCGCCAGCGGTTGATCCACCGTGCCTCCTATGTGGTGGTGCAGGATCTGGCCGGGCGGGTGTGCGTGCAGAAGCGGGCAGACCACAAGCATTTCTACCCGGGGGGTTGGGACCTGGCCGCCGGTGGGGTCATGCGCCCGGATGAGACGGTGGCTCAGGGGCTGAGTCGGGAGCTGTATGAAGAGCTGGGGTTGAGCCGTCAGTTCTCCCGCTGGCAATGGTTCTGGTTTGCCAATCCTCATCACCGGGTGTGGGGCGCCCTGGCCTCGGTGCGGGCCTGTCCGGATGCGGTGTCCCTGAGCGATGAGGTGGTGGCCATCGACTGGCTGCCCGCAGCACAGGCCCTGGCGTTGCCCGGCGCCACCCCGGATAGCCGCCACGCCCTGTCCTTGCTGCTGGCATCAGCACGCTGAGCGTTTTCGTCCTTGT
>NZ_LWEZ01001685.1:0-1420 GCF_001634945.1 Alcanivorax sp. HI0044 | reverse complement strand
ATTCTGGGGCAGGATTACGCCTCCAACGATATCGTCGAACGCCTGGATGCCTTCTTCGGCGGCACCGCTGGCAAGCCCAAGGGCGAGTCCCGTGCGTACCGCAACATCGGCACCGGTTCCCAGATTCTGAAGGCACTGGGCGTGCGCAAAATGCGCCTGCTCAGCTCCCCGATGAAATTCAACGCGTTGAGTGGTTTCGACCTGGAAATCACCGAGTACTTGGACGCGGATAGTTGAATGAGACGCCCGATGCCTGACGCCTCAGGCCTGATGCTTGCGATTTTAGCGTTGGGCATTGGGCTTTCGGCGTCAGGAAGCTAATCGAAACCACTGGACGCTCCTGCCTTGCCAGGTGCGACCAATGATCAGGACAAGACACATGCAAAACATCAAGACTCTCGAAGGTACTCTGAGCAACGTGGGTGGCCGTTACGGTATCGTGGTGGCGCGCTTTAACAGCTTTGTGGTGGAAGCCCTGCTGGACGGTGCCGTGGATGCGCTGGTGCGTCACGGGGTGAGCCGTGACGATATTGAAATCATCCGTGTACCCGGTGCCTGGGAAATGCCGGTGGCGGTGAAAAAGGTCATCGAGAAGCGTAGCTATGACGCGGTGATTGCGCTGGGCGCGGTGATTCGTGGTGGCACTGCCCACTTTGAGTTCGTGGCCGGCGAAGCCGCCAAGGGCATTGCCTCGGTTCAGAACAGCACCGGTACCCCGGTGGCGTTCGGCGTGCTGACCGTGGACACCATTGAGCAGGCCATCGAACGCTCCGGCACCAAGGCCGGTAACAAGGGGGCGGAAGCCGCCCTGTGCGCACTGGAAATGGTGTCGCTGTTTAAAGCCCTGTAATTCCAGGGGCGCGGCGCTGGGCGCAGGCGCCCGGCATCGTTTTCCGTTATCTGAGGTCGCATGAACAATCCATCTACACCCAGTGCCCGTCGCAAGGCGCGTCGTTTCACCCTTCAGGCGCTGTACCAGTGGCAGCTGGCCGGTGCTGCCGTGAGCGACATTGAAGCCCAGTTTCTGGCGAATCAGGATTTTGCCAAGGTGGACCGTGAATACTTTCATGATCTGCTGCACGGGGTGCTGGGCCAGGTGAAAGCGCTGGACGAGCAGCTCACGCCCTATCTGGATCGGCGTGTGGAAGAGCTGTCCCAGGTGGAAAAAGCGATTCTGCGACTCGGCGCCTTCGAGTTGAAGGAACGCCAGGATGTGCCTTACCGGGTGGTGATCAACGAAGGCATTGAACTGGCCAAGGTGTTTGGCGCAGAAGATTCCTTCAAGTACGTGAATGGGGTGCTCGACAAGCTGGCGCGCCAGTTGCGTTATGCGGAAGCGTCGGAACGCCGCCCCCGTGACTGATACCCGCTGCTAGCGTTGGCCTGCCCGTGCGTTCTGCGGGCAAGCCGCGTTATGCTT
>NZ_LWEZ01001684.1:0-726 GCF_001634945.1 Alcanivorax sp. HI0044 | reverse complement strand
GTAAACTTCGAGAATTTCCAGATCCAGTTTCTTGAACCAGGTAATAATCTCAGGTGACAGCGCGGCGGCACCCGACAGCGCAATACGGCACTCATCCAGCCCCATGGCACCAAGCACTTTTTTCTTGATGATTTTGTTGAGGAAAGGAATTTTGAGCAATCGGTTGAGTTTTTTCGGCGGCACGGCTTCTGAAGCCTTCTGGTAAAACTTGGACCAGATCCGCGGCACAGCAAAAAATACCGTTGGTTGTGCCCGCTTGATATCTTCGCCAAAGGTATCCAGAGACTCGGCAAAAAAGATTTTGTTACCCACATACAGCACCGCGATTTCCACTGCCACGCGCTCAGCCACATGAGACAGAGGCAAGTAAGAAATCATGCGTTCGTCAGGCTTAAGGTCGTACACCTTGATCATCTTCTCCCCGACGGCGGAAAGACTCTCAAAGTCGTGCATCACACCCTTGGGCATACCAGTGGTGCCAGAGGTGTAAACGATAGTTGCGAGATCCTTCAGGTCCGGCACATTAATCTCAGCCAGAGGCGCAGTATCGCGAATAATATCCGGCCATTTTGGGAAGGCTTGCAACGCATCATCCGGCGCCAGACTCAACGCAATCTGCTGCACACCATCAGGCACACCCGCTTTCATCATGTCCCAGTCATCGAGCTTGCCCACAAACAGAAACTTGGACTCACTATGCTCCATGATCTGACGCACTGTTTCGGC
>NZ_LWEZ01001683.1:0-914 GCF_001634945.1 Alcanivorax sp. HI0044 | reverse complement strand
CTGGTCCAGCAATTCCCGCAAATCAGCTTGCTGGACGTAAATGCCATCCTGGCCACGCTGCAGGATATCATCGGCCAGGCTAGCCGTGCGGCCTTTGTGGTGGGCGTACTGCTGTTACTCGCTGCCCTGCTGGTGCTGATGGCGGCCCTGCTGGCTATGACAGACGCCCTGCGGCGGGACAACCGGTTGCTGATCGTGATTGGGGGCCGCCGCGCCTTGCTGCGTAAAACCGCGGCACTTCAAGCCTTCTATCTGTTCGGTGGGGCCGCATTGCTGGCCAATCTGATCCACCTGGCCGCCCTGATACCGCTCGGCACTCGCCTGTTCGACAGCCAGTTGCCATTGAGTGGCTGGCTGTTACTGCCGTGGGGAGTCGCCGGGTTGGTAACGCTGGCCGCCCTGCTGGCACCACCGCTGATGCCCAAAGGCTCAGGGCTGTCGGCGAGCCAATAGAGAGAATGCCACCCAGGCCGCCACGCTACTGGCGGCCATCAAGGCGGTCATGGGTAACGTGCTGCCATCGTGGAGCATGCCCAGCACCGTACCGATAACACCTGCCAACAGGAATTGCAGCGCGCCATTCAGCCCGGTGGCCGCACCACTGTCGCGATCGAACAAATCCAGGAAGCTGGCGATGCCGTTGGGCATGATCAACGCGACCATTCCTGCAGCAACCATGATCAGCGGCACCACCAGCCACAGCGTCAGCAAACCGGCCAGGGTTAAACCCAGCAAGGTGAGACAGGCCGCCACCTGTAACGCCAGTGCCACCTGCATGATTGATGCACTGCTGTAACGGCGCAGCAGCAAAACGTTTAACCGGTTCATGCCGAGCATGGTCACCACATTGGCGCCAAAATACAGGGGGAACTGCTCTGGCGTGATTCTAAAATACTCCATGTAAAGAAAGGCAG
>NZ_LWEZ01001682.1:0-690 GCF_001634945.1 Alcanivorax sp. HI0044 | reverse complement strand
GTCCATGTTGAAGATCATGGATGGTCGGTCCGAAGTGAGCTGGAGTCATAGTGACCCCGACAGCGCAGATGTGCTGATGATTTCCTGCGATCAAACGGATGAAACTCAGCGCTGGGCTCGCAGCGACAAGCCGCGCATTGTCGTATACGACAGTAATCAGAAAAAACCGGCGTCGCCGTTTGTTCTACAGCACCCCTTCCGGGTTATGCAGTTGTTGTCTGTACTCGACGAAGTGGCGGGCACCTTGGCGCTCGAAGGGCCGTCGGTACCCCAGCCCCATTCGCCCTCACAGGGTGTCGTGTCCTCTTCCACCGTATCCAATAGCGTTTCCCCTTTCTGGTTATCCCTGCATGAGGTGGTTAATGGAAACGTGTCTAACCCGGCAGGGCTGCTGGTGTCGTCGTCGCCACATGGTTTGTTGTATTTCAAACCGGCGTCCCAGCGTTTCTATGCCAGCAAGGCGCTGTTCCGCCAGTTGGCTGCCGCCTCTGTAGAGTTGGGCCCCCTGACGCCGACTACCGAGGTCGTGTCGGACGAGATGGTCGCTTGCCCGCTGTTTTCTCTGTGTTGGATGGTGTCCCGCTACAGCGCTACGCACTTGGCGCCCTGGATGAACCCTGAAGGGGCCTTTCATCTTAAACGGTGGCCCAGTTTTGGCACGCTGGAAAAAAGCCGTACCCACTTGTCACT
>NZ_LWEZ01001681.1:0-30850 GCF_001634945.1 Alcanivorax sp. HI0044 | reverse complement strand
GCAGACAGCGACACAAGCTGGCGCATCAGCAGCACTGCCGCCGTGGATACTCTGGCTCGTACAGGCCTGGCCTGCATGGCCGGTGCAGCGGCGCTACCCGCCACCCTGAACGCCGCCCGGCAGCGTGAAGAACGGCAACTGGCAGACTTCTACCGCCCCTTCCTGGCGGCCGGCGATCCCAATGCGTTCTTCACCCCGCCCGCCGCGCAGGTGGAGATCAAACGCAGCCCGGTCTCCAGCTACCACTTTCAGCCCGAGGATGGCGACGCCCACACCCTGCATTTTGCGTCGCCATTCACACCGAAAAATCCGGCCCTGAAAGATCGCTACCTGAATCACACCCGCAACGGCACCGCCTGGGCGCAACACTGGCGCCACCACGACGGCCCGCGCCCCACCCTGGTGATGATTCACGGATTCGTGGCCGACCCGTACTGGCTCAATACCCGCTGGCTGGCGCTGCCCTGGTTCTACAAGCAGGGCTTCGATGTGTTGCTTTACACCCTGCCTTTCCATGGCCGCCGCAAGAGCCGTTTCGCTCCGTTCAGCGGCGCCGAATTTTTCAGCCAGGGCATGGCTGCACTGAACGAAACCTTTGCCCACGCCATTCATGACCTGCGCCTGTTCATGCGGATGCTGCGCGAGCAAGGCTCACCCGCCATCGGCGCCACCGGCATTTCCCTGGGCGGTTACACCACCGGCCTGCTGGCGGCACTGGAAAAGGACCTGGCCTTTGCCATTCCCAATGTACCGCTGGTGAGCGTGATCGATTTGATGAAAAGCTGGTTCCCGATCAACCAGCAGGTGAAGCTGCTGAATCAGGTCTACGACACCAACACCGCCGGCCTTCGCGAAATTACCGCCCTGCATTCGCCGTTAACCTGGCCCTGCCAGGTACCACAAAGCGGGCGCATGATCATCGGTGGTGCCGGCGATCGCTTCGCGCCGCCCAAGCACAGCCACCTGCTGCGCCAACACTGGAATAATTGCGATGTGCACTGGTTCCCGGGCAACCACCTGCTGCACCTGGATCAGGGGCTATACCTGAAAGCCATGCGGGACTTTATGAAAGGCGCGCTGGCGGAACAAAAGGTGAAATTGAACGCGTAGGCGCCCCCCCCCCTGTAGGCGCTCCCTTCCAGGGGGCGAACCGTGCGTAGCACGGAATCGACCGAAGGGCGATAAGGCATTTCCGTGCTCGACAGGCCTCAAAAGAAAAGCCTCCCTCCGGTCGGCTCGCTGCGCGAGGTTCGTCCCCTGGAAGGGAACTCCTACAGCGGCTTCCTAGTGGGACTGATCAGCCTTCCTGCTTGTCGGCCCTGAACAGCGACGCCGTACCCGCACCACAGGAAACCACCGTTTTCATCATGCTCTCCACCCCGATTTCCGGATGCAACTCCACCAGAGACGCATCCAGATGGTAGATAAATCCGCTGGTAGGATTGGGGCCGGTGGGCACAAAAACGGTGACATGGCCATCCGCGTGGCGAGACGTGACCAGTGCGGTCACCGACACGTCCGTCTCCCTGCCATACAGCCAGACCCGTGCCACTTCACCACGGCTGAACGGGCTGTCCGCACTGCTGCCCATCAGCTGGGCAATCACTTCACGCACCGTGGTGTAACCGGGAAGACGTGTCATTACATGCTCTTCCCACTGCTGCCAGGCCCAGCTTCCCAGTCGCGTGGCGACCAGCGTGCCCACCAGAAAACACAGCACCAGCACCGCCAGCACCGACAACCAGTCCGCCACAAACTTGGGCAACCCGAAGGCGCTGATAAACACCGACGTAAACGGCGAAATCAGCTCGGTGACCGTCTGATAAATCCATTTAAAGAAGAACACGATAATGGAAATGGGCAGCAGAATGGTCAGCCCACCCAGCAGCGACTTGCGGATAAAGAACCAGATACGACTGGAACCTGTCATCGGTTTTCCCCTAAAGAATTAAAATGACGCAACACGCTAAAAAACCGGTGTTTTATACATGTTGCGTGGAGCATGTCGCGTGCCGCATCACTCATACCAGATGCGGTTGATAAACAGACAACGCTCTCCGGCCGGGGTTCGTACCTCCACCTCGTCATCCACCTGTTTCTTGAGCAAGGCCCGTGCCAGCGGCGCGTCGATGCTGATATAGCCTCTTGCCGCATCGGTTTCATCCGGCCCCACCAGCCGGTAGATTTCGGTCTCACCGGCGTCGTTTTCCAGTTCCACCCAGGCGCCAAAAAATACCCGGCTCTGGTCATCCGGCACCCGATCCACCACCGTCATGTCATCCAGGCGCTTGCTGAGAAAGCGCACACGCCGGTCAATTTCACGCAGCTGTTTCTTGCCGTAGATGTATTCCGCGTTCTCCGAGCGATCTCCCTGGGCCGCCGCCTCCTGCACCGCCTGGGTAACCACCGGACGCTTTTCCTTCCACAGATACTGCAGCTCATCGTTGAGCTTATGGTAGCCCTCCAAGGTAATGTACTTGGAGGCGGGAGTGCCCTTTGGTCGCCAGCGGCCCATGGGTTATACCTCGAAGATCCGGTGCAGCTCGCGCAGCCCCTTGAACTCCAGCGTATTGCCCGTGGGGTCCTGAACGAAAAAGGTGCCCTGCTCTGCCGGCTGCCCCACAAACCGCTCGCGGGGTTTAAGCAGAAACGGCCAGTCGTGCTCGTAAATTCGCTCCACCAGCATTTCCCAGGTGGCAAAATCCAGCACCACACCAAAATGCGGCATGGGCACCGGGTGGCCATCCACCTCACTGTAGCCCTGGATCGGCGTCAGATCTTCGCCTTTATGCAAAGAGAGCTGATGACCATGCAGGTCGATATCGATCCAGTTGGGCGCATCACGGCCTCGGCGCGCACCCAGCACCCGACAATAAAAGTCGGCGGCGTCTTCCAGGTCGTTTACCAAAAAGGCCAGATGAAAGGCCGGTTGTTTTTCCATCGTCTACCGCTCTTGCTAAACTCTCGTGAATCGGTCTGATGCAGACCGCGCTGCACGTTATGTTGCTGCCCCAACCCGGGCCAATTGCGAGTACCGAGTTTCGAGTTGCGAAAGGCAAACCCCGTTTGCGCGAATCCAGGTTTTCGCAACTCGAAACTCGGTACTCGAAACGTCTTTACTGGGTGTCCTGCCAGCTAACAGCAAGACGCATCCGCATCAGGCGCGCCCATATTACTAGAGGAACCCTGCGCATGTCTGTCACCCGAGCCCCCTGGCCTGCCACGCGTATGCGCCGCATGCGCCGCGATGATTTTTCCCGCCGGCTGATGCGCGAACATACCCTCACCGTGGACGATCTGATCTACCCGGTATTTGTGCTGGAAGGCAGCAACCAGACCGAAGCTGTGCCCTCCATGCCCGGAGTGGAACGCAAGAGTATCGACTTGCTGGTGGAAGAAACCCGCGAACTGGCGGAGCTGGGCGTCCCGGCCATGGCGCTGTTCCCGGTCACTCCGGCCGAGGTAAAGACCCTGGATGGCCGCGAAGCCTGGAACCCGGAAGGGCTTGCACAACGTGCGGTACGGGCCATCAAGGCGGCCGTGCCGGAAATGGGCGTGATCACCGATGGCGCACTGGACCCGTTCACCACTCACGGCCAGGACGGCATCATCGACGACAACGGCTATGTACTCAACGATGTCACCGTGGATGCCCTGGTCAAACAGGCCCTCTCCCACGCCGACGCCGGCGCTGACATGGTGGCCCCCTCCGACATGATGGACGGCCGCATCGGCGCCATCCGGGAAGCGCTGGAAAATCACGGCCATATCCACACCCGCATCATGGCCTACTCCGCCAAATACGCCAGCGCCTACTACGGTCCGTTCCGCGATGCCGTCGGCTCCGCAGGCAACCTGGGCAAGGCGGACAAGACCACCTACCAGATGGACCCGGCCAACGCCGACGAAGCCCTCCACGAAATCGCCCTGGACCTGGCGGAAGGTGCCGACGTGGTGATGGTGAAACCGGGCATGCCCTATCTGGATGTGGTGCGCCGGGTAAAAGACGAATTCAAGGTGCCGGTGTACGCCTACCAGGTGAGTGGCGAGTACGCTATGCACATGGCCGCCTTCCAGAATGGCTGGCTGGACCAGGACAAGGTGATGATGGAATCCCTGCTGGCCTTCAAGCGGGCCGGGGCCGACGGCATCCTGACCTACTTCGCCAAAGCGGCAGCGCAGAAACTGAAAGGCTAAGCGCCTGCTCATAAACTGACCAGCCGGGCAGACGCTATTGGCCTGCCCGGCCAATGCCATTTTCTTTCGTCCCATTACACTCCCCCGCGCTTTTGCTGATTCTGTTCTTATATTGGATCTCTGGCCCGAGGAGTGATTATTATGCGTACCCTGATGCTGGTACTGGGTCTTGCTGTGTCTGCCGTGGCCATCGCCGATGCCCGCGCACCCACCGCAGAAGAAATGGAACAACTGGATATCGTGCAGCAATCCTGGATTTTTCAGGGCTGAAGAAAGCCGATAAGCAGACACAAAAAAACCGGCGCAAGCGCCGGTTTTTTTATTTTCACGCTCTGATCAGAAGCGGTAGCGAGCATCGGCGGTCACCGTGCGGGTTTCACCGTAGCCACAGTCATACACTTGGGGACCCAACTGACCGCGGCACCAGGAGACGTATTCCTTGTCTGTCAGGTTGCGCACGTTGAGGCTGAAGTCCCAGTCACTGACAGCGTAACCGAGCATCGCGTCATACAGCGTGACAGAGGGAACCTTCGGGTTGGCCCCCACACCATCTGCATCGCCGGCATAATCAAAGCCCACATTGTCGCCCACATAACGCACACCGGCACCAAAGCGCAGACCATTTTCCAGTTCGTACTTACCCCAGGCAGAGGCCAGACGGTCGGCAAGGTACGGCAGACGCTCACCAGATTGGTCATCCACCACACGTTGGTCGGTGTAACTGGCCAGCAGCTCAAGATTCCCCAAGCGCTTCTTCACTTCCAGTTCCCAGCCCTCGGATTTAGCGCCGACCTGGTCAACGGTGTTGGGGCTGCTTCCCTGCACCACACGGTTGGTTTCTTCAATGTAGAAATAGGCTGCAGTGACAGAAAGATCACCCGAGTCGTTGAGGTATTTGAAACCGGCCTCTTGCTGCTCGCCAGTGGTGGCTGCAAGGCTGCTGCCATCGTTAGTCCCCAGATTCGGCACAAAGGCCTCGGAGTAACTCACATAGGGAGAGAGGCCAAAATCGAACTGGTACATCAAGCCAAGACGGCCGGTGGTTTCGCTGTCATCACTTTCATTGTTGTTATCGTTAACCACATAGACCTTGTTGGTGGACTCGTCGTGGCGCAGGGCGCCGGATACCACCACATTACCAATCTCCATATGGTCAATCAGGTACACGCCAGTTTGACGAATGGCGTTGTCATTGCGGTCCTCAGGTGTCAGTGCACTATAATCCACGTTGCCGTACACCGGATCATAGAGGTTGATTGGCGAGCCCAGGGTGGATTCATAGTTACCTTCCTCCCAGAGCGCATCCTGGTAATCCACCCCAATCGCGAGAGTGTGGTAAGTGCCGGCAAAACCGAAGTTACCTTCCATGCGAGCATCAAAGTTGCTGATGCTCGTTTCCCGGTCCGCCATATGGATGGTCCGATTCGTTGTCCCATCACTGGCAACCCCGGCTCCGATAGCCGCCCAGTGTTCGCGGGTTTCGGTCTCAGAACTGGAATGGCGGGCGGTCAGTGCCATGTTCCAATGGTCATTCAGGCGTTGATCTACAAACAGGGTCGCTTCATTCAGCCTGCGATCATAACGATCCCAACTTGGCTCCCCCACAAAGGTGTTAACCGGAATACCCCCTTTGACGCCCGGCAATAGCGTCCCCTCTGCGGGCAGGAACTGGGCAGAGATCCCGCCATTGTTCTCCTGGGTATTGATGAGCAGGGAGATGGTTGTGTTGTCCGTGGGCAGCCAGGTAAAGGAAGGCGCAAACAGGAAACCATTATCATCCACGTGATCAACCTGGGTGCCACTCTCCCGTTTCTGCGCTACCATCCGGTACAGCAACCTGCCATCTTCTGACATGGGGCCAGTGATGTCTGCCGCCAACTGCTTTCGGTCATAGGAGCCCACCTGGGCCCAGATCTCGCCCTGTTGCCGGGCCTTTGGCAGCTTGGAGACAGTATTCACAATACCCCCCAACTCCGCCTGTCCATACAAAACAGAAGACGGTCCTTTCAGGACTTCCACCTGCTCCAGTGCATAAATGTTCGGACGCACGCTGTTGTAACTGCCGTACAGGGAACGCAGCCCATCCTTGTAGAAAGAAGCGTCGAGACCGCGCACTTTCACAAAGTCACCACGGGTATCAAACCCGAACGCACCAGAATAAACACCGGAAGAATAGACCAGGGCATCCTGAATATTCTTGGCCCCGGTATCCTTGATGAATTCTTCATTCACTACGGTAATGGAGTACGGAGTCTTCTCTACCGCCACATCCAGCTTTCCAGCTGTCGCCGCTTTTCCCTCGGTAATATAGCCGTCACCCTCCTGGACATCGGCATTCACCTCCACCGCAGGAATCACATTGGCTTCAGAGGTTTCTTCAGCCTGTACAGCCAGAGGGATCAGTGAAAGCAGGCACGCTCCCACCAGCGGCGCGCCCCAAATCGCGCGGTATTGACAAACCATCGGCAAACTCCAAATATAAAGCGAACAATAATGATTCGCATTATATTTACATATACCCATTCAAGGAAGAGCCGGCGCTCCCACCCACGCCCCTCGCCGATGAATAGCGTTCAGCCCCGCTATTTGCGCCCGCCCGGATCAGGCGTACTGTGAAGGTATTCGGAATTCTTCGCCCCCTGTCATCACCGTGTCACATTAATGTCATGGAATAAGGGCCCATCTTCAAAGGTTCCGGTCAGGACGACACCATGAATTCTTTCTCCAGTGAACAGGGCGTCAGCGAACACGGCGTCACCGACCTCAACAACGACGACCTCAACAACCCGGATTACTACCTGAACCGGGAGCTCAGCCTGCTGCAGTTCAACCTGCGCGTCCTTGAGCAGGCCATGGACGAGAATCATCCCTTGATGGAGCGGCTGAATTTCCTGCTGATTTTTTCCAGCAACATGGACGAGTTCTTCGAAATTCGCGTGGCTGGCCTGAAGAACAAACTGGAAACCCATACCGGCCAGCCCGGCCCCGATGGCATGCTGCCCGATGAGCTTCTGAAAGCGATCAGTGCCATTACCCACGAAGCCGTGGATCGCCAGTACCGCATCCTCAACGACGTCTTGCTCCCCGCCCTGCGTGAAGAAGGGGTGGATTTTCTTCGCCGCGAAGACTGGACCGAAGCCCAGGCTGAATGGGTCAAAAAATATTTTCGTGAGCAGATTTACCCGGTGCTCACGCCCATCGCACTGGACCCGTCACACCCGTTCCCGCGCCTGATCAACAAGAGCCTGAATTTCATTGTGCCCCTGGACGGCAAGGATGCCTTCGGGCGCTCCACGGGCCTGGCCATTGTGCCCGCCCCTCGCTCCCTGCCCCGCCTGATTCGTATTCCCGATGACATCAGCGAGGGTGGCGACGACAACTTCGTGTTCCTGTCGTCCATGATCCATGCCCACGTATCCGACCTGTTCCCGGGCATGAAGGCCACCGGCTGCTACCAGTTCCGGGTAACCCGCAACGCCGATATGGAAGTGGACGAAGAAGTCGAAGACTTGGCCAGCGCCCTGAAAGGCCAGCTGTTATCTCGTCGTTACGGGGATGAAGTGCGCCTGGAAGTGGCCGACAACTGCCCGCGCCACCTGATGCATTATCTGCTGGAACAGTTCGAACTCACCGAGGAAGACCTGTACGAAGTGAACGGCCCGGTAAACCTGGCGCGCATGTTTACCAGCGTGAATCGCCCGCGCCTGCACTACCCGCCCTTTACCCCCAAGCTGGCGCCGGCGGTGAAAAAAAATGAAACCATTTTTGACGCCATCGACCAGGGTGACATCCTGCTGCACCACCCCTACGAATCGTTCCAGCCGGTCATCAACCTGCTGGCCGAAGCCGCGCGGGATCCGAAGGTGCTGGCCATCAAGCAGACCCTGTACCGCACCGGCACCAAGTCGGAAATCCTAGACCACCTGGAAACGGCCGCACGCAATGGCAAGGAAGTCACCGCCATCGTGGAGCTGCGCGCTCGCTTCGATGAAGAGTCCAACATCGAAGGCGCTCGCCGCCTGCAGGAAGCCGGCGCCATCGTGGTGTACGGCGTGGTGGGCTACAAGACCCACGCAAAAATGCTGCTGGTGGTGCGCCGTGACGGTGATGGCATCAAACGTTATGTGCACTTGGGGACGGGTAATTACCACACCAAGACCACCAAGCTGTACACCGATTACGGCCTGATGACCTGTGAAAAAAGCATGGGCCAGGACGTGCACAAGATCTTTCAGGAACTGACCGGCATGGGCAAGGCGGCACGGCTCAAGCAGCTGAAGCATTCGCCGTTCACCTTGCACCCTTCTGTTATCGAGTGGATCGAGTTTGAAACGGAACAGGCACTGGCCGGCAAACCGGCGCGCATTATTGCCAAGTTCAACTCACTGACCGAAGAAAACATCATGCAGGCCCTGTATCGGGCCAGCCAGGCGGGCGTAGAAATTGATCTGATCGTACGCGGCATCTGCTGCCTGAAACCCGGCATCCCCGGATTGTCGGAAAACATCCGCGTACGCTCCATTATCGGCCGCTTTCTGGAGCACACCCGCATCTACCATTTCCACCATGGCGGTGACGACCTGGTGTATTGCTCCAGTGCCGACTGGATGGACCGCAACCTGTTCAACCGGGTGGAAACCTGTTTCCCGGTGAATGATCCGGCACTCAAGGCACAGATTCTGGAACAGGGCCTGCATATCTATCTGCGCGACAACACCCGCGCCTGGGAACTGCAATCCGATGGCAGTTACCAGCGGGCGCAACCACAAGACGGGGAAGAGCGTTTTATTGCTCAACAGGACCTGCTGGATACGCTGGGAGGGTAAGACGACTTCTAGCGTCTAGCGTCTAGCTTTCAAGAGGGTGCCCCGCCCGAAGCGGGACCCCCTCTTGAATAGCTGTTTTATTCTCACGCCAATACAAGCTGGTAGCCTGCCGCCTGGAAGTAGTCGTGTTCCTGCTCCAGGTCCGCCTGGGTGAGCGGGTGCTCCTCCAGCCAACCCGACGGGAAAGTGATGGCAAGCCGTTCATCACGAGCTTGTAAACGAATCTCCGGGACATCTTCATCGCTGCGTGCATGGTGCAAACGCACCGCCAAACGCAACACAAGACACAACCGCAACAATCCGGTCTGCTCATCGTCCGGCAATTCCGCCAGCGCCGCCAACGGCACCTTGCGACGGTGACCACGCACCATCAGCGCCACCATCTGCTGTTCCTGACGGGAAAAACCCGGCAGGTCGGAATTGGTCACCAGATAAGCGCCATGCTTGTGGAACTGACTGTGCGACACCGCCAGCCCGACCTCGTGGAGCAGCCCTCCCCAGCGCAGCGTGTCGGCCGCCTCATTACCTTCAATCTGCCAATCACTGGCCACCTGCCCATACAGCGCCTGCGCCGTGGCGCAGACCCGTTCGGCCTGGCTGCTTTCCACATGGTGACGGTTCATCAGCGCCTGAATACTGCGGTCACGCACATCCTCGTGGCCGAAACGCCCCAGCAGGTCATACAGCAACCCTTCCCGCAGCGCGCCACTGGAGACATCCATCTGCTGGATGTCCAGCTGCTCGAAAATGCCGTACAGAATGGCCAGCCCGGAAGCGAAAATCGGCTGGCGGTCTTCACGCAAGCCTTTCAGATCCAGCTTGTCCACGGCACCCGCCTTGATCACCCGCTTACGGGCTTTTTTCATGCCCTCCATGGTGATACCGAATTCCGACCAACCGTTGTCCACACAGACCTGACTGATCGCCTTGATCGTGCCGGAGGCGCCCACCGCCTGCTGCCAGCCCAGGCGCCGGTAATTGGCATGAATCGACAGCACCTCCTGGCGTGCCGCCGTCACCGCCCGGTCAAAGGCTTTTTCGGTGATCTCGCCATTGGGGAAAAAGCGCTGGGCAAAGCTGACACAGCCCATATGCAGCGATTCGGTTTCCGTGGATTCAAATCGCTCCCCGATGATCAGCTCGGTGGAGCCGCCCCCGATATCCACCACCAGCCGCTGCCCCGCGTCGTCCGCCAGGGTGTGGGCGACCCCCAGATAAATCAGGCGCGCTTCCTCACGGCCAGCCACCACTTCGATATCGTGACCCAAAACCGCTTCGGCGCGGCGGATAAACTCGCGGGCATTGCGAGCCTGGCGCAGGGTATTGGTCCCCACCACCCGCACGCTACCGCGGGGAATCCCCGCAATGCGCTGGGCAAACCGGCCCAGGCACTCCAGCGCCCGCTCCTGGGTATCCGCGTCCAGCCGGTTTTCCCGGTCCAGACCCGCCCCCAGTTGCACCTTTTCAGACAGCCCGTCGAGGATCTGTACTTCCCCCTGCGCCTGGCGGGCTACCACCATATGAAAACTGTTCGACCCCAAATCAATGGCCGCCAGATGTTCGCCATGCTCCATAGTCACTCCTTCCTTTGGGCCGATTCTATCCAAAAATCATGGCGTTACGATGTCATAGGCAGCAACTACAGCGATAATTAACTGCCTCGCTTGAAATTCATCACCCGCAACCTGATATTATTCCCCATCGCAGAGGCCTGTTGGCAACCGTCCTGGGTCTCTGAAACCTTTATATCAGGAGAATTCAATGAGCGGCGAGATTATCAACGTGACCGACGCGGACTTCGAAGCCCAGGTCATCAACGCAGACGGCCCCGTGCTGGTCGATTACTGGGCTCCGTGGTGTGGCCCCTGCAAAATGGTCGCGCCGATCCTTGAGCAACTGGCCGGCGAGTACGGTGACAAGCTGACCATTGCCAAAATCAACATTGATGACAACCCGGAAACGCCCAAGAAGTACGGTGTGCGTGGCATCCCCACCCTGACCGTATTCAAGAACGGCAACGTGGAAGCCACCAAAGTGGGCGCTCTGTCCAAGAGCCAGCTGACCGCATTCCTGGACAGCACCCTCTAAGAAAGCCGACACGCCCCAACCCTCCCCCTCAGGGGAGGGTTTTCCTGCTTGCAGCGTGTTACATGTTGCGTGTTGCATGCGGGTCCCCACAGTGATAGATTCCAGAACCAGCTTTAATAAAGCACCCCCTTTAGTTAGTCCTCGGAACCTCTGGTTACCTATTTTCCTTATGGCCCTCTTTTGGCTTGTCGGGCCAGATTCCGAATAAACCGGATTATCAAAACAACTGCAGCACCGCGGTGGTGCATCCTCTCAATTCATCCAAAGACACCAAATTAGACGCCAATGAATCTTTCTGAACTGAAGCAGAAGCCGATTGGAGAACTTCTGGACATTGCCAAGGAACTCGGCCTCGAGAACCTGGCAAGAACCCGCAAGCAAGACGTTATCTTTTCCATCCTCAAGCGCGCCGCCAAAAATGGCTCCGACATTTACGGCGATGGCGTGCTGGAAATTCTGCAGGATGGTTTCGGTTTCCTTCGTTCCGCTGAAGGCTCTTACCTGGCCGGCCCGGACGACATCTACGTCTCTCCCAGCCAGATCCGTCGCTTCAACCTGCGTACCGGTGACACTATCGCCGGGAAAATCCGGCCCCCCAAGGATGGCGAGCGCTACTTCGCCATGCTCAAGGTCAACGAAATCAACTTTGACCGCCCGGAAAACGCCAAGAACAAGATCCTGTTTGAAAACCTGACGCCGCTGTTCCCCACCGAGCGTCTGGTCATGGAGATCGGTAACGGCTCCACCGAAGACATCACCACCCGGGTGATTGATCTGGTCGCTCCCATCGGCAAAGGCCAGCGCGGCCTGATCGTGGCCCCGCCGAAAGCCGGTAAGACCATGCTGCTGCAGAACATCGCCCAGTCCATCGCCCGCAACAATCCCGAAACCCACATGATCGTGCTGCTGATCGACGAGCGCCCGGAAGAGGTGACCGAGATGTCCCGTACCGTGCGCGGCGAAGTGGTCGCCTCCACCTTCGACGAGCCGCCGGCCCGCCACGTGCAAGTGGCCGAGATGGTGATCGAGAAAGCCAAGCGACTGGTCGAGCACAAGCAGGACGTGGTCATCCTGCTGGACTCCATCACCCGTCTGGCGCGCGCCTACAACACCGTGCAGCCCAGCTCCGGCAAGGTACTCACCGGTGGTGTGGACGCCCACGCCCTGGAAAAACCCAAGCGTTTCTTCGGTGCCGCGCGGAACATCGAGGAAGGCGGCAGCCTGACCATCCTCGCCACCGCCCTGGTCGACACCGGCTCCAAGATGGACGAAGTGATCTACGAGGAATTCAAGGGCACCGGCAACATGGAACTGCATCTGGACCGCAAGGTAGCAGAGAAGCGCGTATTCCCGGCCATGAATATCCGCAAATCCGGCACCCGTCGTGAAGAGCGCCTGGTGAGTGAAGACGAGCTGCAAAAGATGTGGATTCTGCGCAAGGTCCTGCACCCCATGGACGAGATCGGCGCCATGGAATTCCTCATCGACCGCATGAAGCAGACCAAGACCAACCTGGAATTCTTCGATTCCATGAAGCGCAAGTAAGCAAGAGACGCTTCACGCTGCCTGCTTCAGGCAACACGCAAAAACCCCGCTTCGGCGGGGTTTTGTCGTTTGAGAGTGGGAGAACCCTGGTGAAGGTCGCTTCGCAGCAAGCGCGCCGCTATTTTCGCTCGTAGACCACGAAGGAATAATCGTAAGGGTTTGGCCCTTGCGCGGCGAAATCTTCGCGGCCGATTTCTTGCCACTCGGAGGCCTCGTATTCAGGGAAAAATGTATCCCCGTCTACCTCGGCATGCACTTCTGTGAGGTAGAGTCGCTGGGTCTGCGGTAACGCCAATGCATAGATTTCGGCCCCCCCCATGATCACCGCTTCTTCCTGCCCTTCGATGAATGCCACATTCTCCGCCATGGTGATGGCGTCCTCCACGGTGGCCACCACCTTGGCGCCCTCGGCCTGATAATCCGGCTGGCGGGTAATCACGATATTGGTGCGCCCGGGCAGCGGCCCCTTTAGTGACTCCCAGGTCTTGCGGCCCATGATCACCGGCTTGCCGAACGTAACCTGCTTGAAGTACTTGAGGTCATTGGGCAAATACCAGGGCAGCTTGTTATCCCGGCCGATGACATTATTGCTGGCCTTGGCGACCATCATGGAAAGACGAATGGGCATGAAAAAACCTACGCTAGAGGCCGGGCGCCTGACGCCGGACAAAGACTCTCTCGCATCGTGCGTCCGGCTTCGGGCATCAGGCGTTAGATTGCCACCGGCGCCTTGATGTGCGCGGCGGGTTCGTAATTGCTGACGGTGAAATCGTCAAAGGTGAACGCGAACAGATCCTTCACCGCCGGATTCAGCGTCATTGTCGGCAGCGGGCCGGGCGTGCGGGCCAGCTGGGTGTCGGCCTGCTCCAGATGATTGGAGTACAGGTGCGCATCGCCCAGGGTATGCACGAAATCGCCCGGCTGCAGATCACACACCTGCGCCATCATCAGCGTCAGCAGGGCATAGGAGGCAATATTGAACGGCACCCCCAGAAAGATATCGCCGCTGCGCTGATACAGCTGACAGCTGAGCTTGCCGTCGGCCACATAGAACTGAAACAGGCAGTGGCACGGCGGCAGCGCCTGCTTGCCCGCCGCCGCATTGGCATCCGGCGAGATGGACGGGTCCGGCAATACCGCCGGGTTCCAGGCGCTGACCACCAGGCGCCGGGAGTCCGGGTTGCGCTTGATTTCCTCCAGCACCTCGCCGATCTGGTCAATCACCCCGCCGTCCGGGGTTTTCCAGCTACGCCACTGCTCACCATACACCGGGCCCAGCTCGCCCTCAGGGGTCGCCCAGCCATCCCAGATGGATACCCCATTTTCTTTCAGGTAACGGATATTGGTGTCACCGGACAGGAACCACAGCAGCTCATGAATAATCGAGCGCAGGTGCAGCTTCTTGGTGGTGAGCATGGGAAAACCCTGGCTCAGGTCGTAGCGCATCTGATAGCCAAACACCGCATAGGTACCGGTACCGGTACGGTCTTCCTTGTAGGTGCCGTTCTCGCGGACGTGACGAAGCAGATCAAGATATTGCTTCATGACTTCACTCCTCGCTCATCGTTTCGATACGCCCAAACCAGCATGGCAATACCGAGAATAATCATCGGAATGCTCAGCAACATGCCCATAGTCAACCAGCCGCCAGCCAGATAACCAATGTGGGCGTCCGGCTCCCGGAAGAATTCCACAAAGGTGCGCGCGCAGCCATAACCGATACCGAACAGGGCGGTCACCGCCCCCGCCGGGCGAGGCTTGGCCGAATACACCCACAACACCAGAAACAGCACCACACCCTCCAGCAGCATTTCGTAAAGCTGGGAAGGATGCCGCGCAATCTGCAGCGGATCAGTGGGGAACACCATGGCCCAGGGGGCATCACTGGCGCGGCCCCACAGCTCGGCATTCATGAAATTGCCAAAGCGCCCTGTGGCCAGCCCGATGGGCACCATGGGCACCATGAAGTCCGCCACCTGAAAATACCGTTTGCCGGTTTTGCGGGCGAACAGCCAGAAGGCCACCAGCACCCCGATGGCGCCACCATGAAAACTCATGCCCCCGGTCCACACCGCAAACAGCCACAGCGGGTCGGCCAGGAACTTGTCGAAATTATAGAAGAACACGTAGCCCAGCCGGCCACCGACGATCACGCCCATGGCACCGTAAAACACCAGATCGCCCACCTGATCCCTGGTCCAGCCGGACCCCGGTTGCTTCGCCCGGTACATGCCCAGCAACCAGGCGGCGGCGAAGCCGAACATATACATCAGGCCGTACCAATGCACTTTCAGGGGGCCGATGGCGAATGCCACCGGATCGATCTGCGGGAATTCCATAGGTTGTTATCCAAAAGCCAGTTTGAGGCCAAGCACAAAAAGCACCAGAGCGAAGACCTTCTTCAAGGTGGCGGACGGCAGCCGGTGGCTGAGCCGCGCACTCAGGCGCGCAAACGGGAAGCTGGTGAGCACTATACCGGCTGTGGCGGGCAAAAACACATAGCCCAGGGCGCCATCGGGCAGGTGCTGCTCATTCCAGCCAGCCACCGCAAACCCCAGCGTGCCGGCAATGGCAATGGGCAGCCCGCAGGCGGAGGAAATAGCCACCGCCTCCTGCATTTTCAATCGACACCAACTCAGAAACGGCACCGTCAACGAGCCGCCGCCGATACCGAAAATGGCGGAACCGGTCCCAATCAGTAACCCGGCCAGGCCCAGCCCCGGCGCCCCGGGCACCCGTTGCGGCAGGCTTTCATCCACCGTTTTACGCCCCACCAGCAACATCTGCAGGGCAATCAGCATGGCAAACAGACCGAACAGACGGGTCAACAGTTCCCCTTTCATGGCATCGGCAATGAATGCCCCGGCGAAGGCACCCAGCACAATGCCTGCCCCCAAACGTAATGCCACCGGCCAGCGCACGAAGCCGGCTTTATGGTGGGTGCGCACGGCACTGATGGAGGTAATGATGATGGTACTCAAGGACGTGGCCACCGCCATTTTGGCGACCAGTTCGTCAGGAAACCCCAGGCCGTGAAACAGGAAAATCAGGGCCGGCACGATGACCACGCCACCGCCCAGGCCCAGCGCCCCAGCCAGCAGGCCAGCGCCCACCCCCACGCCCAGACAGATCAAAAACAGTTCCAGCACAGCCTCTCCAACACAACTCGTGGCAAGGCAGGTATGCTAGCACGGTGGAACGCTGAACGCCGGGCGCTCGAGGCCCGATGCTGAAATCCGTCAGGGACCCAACCGTTGAAACAACAACCCAGCCGCGTTGCTGGCGTCAGGCGTGCGAGAGACAAAAGAAGGAAACCCCATGTGCATTGTTCTGCTCGACTGGCAGCCTGAATCAAACACACCATTAAAAGTCGCCGCCAATCGGGATGAGTTTCATGCGCGGCCGGCGGAAGCGGCGCGCTGGCGCGGGGATATCTTCTGCGGGCTGGACCGAACCGCCGGCGGCACCTGGCTGGGCATCCACCGTAATGGCCGCTTTGCCGTGGTCACCAATTACCGCGAGCCGATCACCGACCGCCAGCCCGGCGAACGCTCCCGGGGCCTGCTGCCTTTCGCTTTTCTGGAAGGGCAACAAAGCCCGGAACAGTTCAGCCACACCCTCGCAGAAGAGCAGCATCACTACGGCGCCTTCAACCTGCTGGTGGGCACGGTAAGCGCAGACAGCACCCGCGACAGCCTGTGGTATCTGGGCAACCGTGGCGCGGCGCCGCAGGCGGTCCAGCCCGGCATTCACGGCCTCAGCAATGGCCTGCTGGACGATCCCTGGCCCAAGGTGGAGCGGGCCAAACAGAACCTGGCCGACGCCATCGCCGCGGGCGGAAATCTGCAGCAGCTGTTGCAGGTGGTTAACGATCATTATCAGCCCAGCGACAGCGAACTGCCTGACACCGGCGTCGGGGTGGAGCTTGAGCGGCTGGTGGCGCCCGTCTTTATCCAGTCGGAAACCTACGGCACCCGCGCCAGCAGCGCCGTAATTCTGGACCGTGAACAGGGGCCGCAAATGCTGGAACAGGTGTGGCAACCGGACGGCCACGCCGCTGGCAATCCGAATCACAGTTTCAGCAACGCTTAGCCACTGTCATTGTTGCCGGCCGGTCCTGAAACCGGCCTGCCCTTACTCCGCGCCCAACATCACCCCGGCATAAAAGCTCACCATTCGCGGATACTGTGCTCTGGACAGGCGCTCGTTGTGGCCATGGAAGCGTGGCAAGTCATCCTGGTTCAGGGCAACCGGCATAAAGCGAAAAATCTGATCGGACACGGCCTGGTAATGGCGCGCATCCGTGCCGGCGATCAGCAGAAAAGGCACCACCACCGGTTGCTCCGGCAAAGACCGGGCGAGGCCCGCCAGACGCTCAAAGGCAGGTGAAGGAATATCGCTGGTCGCTGACGGGTCAGACAGAAAGGTGTCCTGGGGCGTCACGGTGATCGAATCCGGCAACTGCTGTTCCAGATAAGCCAACAAGGATTCCCGGCTTTCCCCTGGCGCCAGGCGAAAATTGATGGTCGCTTCGGCAGTGGCGGGAAGCACATTATCCTTGACCCCGGCACGCAACAGCGTCGGCGACATGGTGGTGCGAACCAGGGCATTGGTTTCCGGTTTGCCGGAGAGTTGTTTGACGATCAAGGGCTCAAACAACCATAGATTGGCAAACACCATTCGCTTGGCAAACGGCTGGTACGGCGCTACCTGCTGCAGCATTTTGCGGGTAGGTTCGCTCAACCCGGCAGGGCGAGGATTATCCTGCAAGGTGGCAATCGCCCTGGCCAGATCCCCCACTGCGGTTTTCGCAGGCGGACGGGACGAATGACCCGGTTCGGCGTGGGCCTGTAGCGTCACCGTCATGTAGCCTTTCTCGGCAATGCCGATCAGCGCCACAGGTTGCTCAATGCCCAGGGTGCTGCCGGGCAACATCATGCCGCCTTCATCCAGCACCAGGCCGAAGCGCAGGTCCTGCTCTGCCATCCAGTCCGCCATGCGGCTGGCGCCTTCACTGCCACCGGTTTCTTCATCGTGACCAAACGCCAGCCACACATCACAGGCCGGTGCACGGTCGTCCGCCAACAAGGCTTCGGTGGCTTCCAGGATCGCCATCAGGCTGCCCTTGTCATCCATGGCACCACGGCCCCAGACAAACTGTGAATCCACCACACCGGCGAAAGGCGGATGCTCCCAGGCGTCCGGTGATGACACCGGCACCACATCCTGATGGGCTAACAGCAACGTCGGCGCGCAGTCTTTTCCGCTATCCCAGTGATAGAGCAGGCTATGGCCGAACGTTTTCAGGGTGAGTCTTGCATGGGTAAGGGGAAAAGACTCACGCAGAAAGTCATGAAAACCATCAAAGGCTTGCGGCTGATCCGGCAAGGTAGCAAATCGCAGGGCACGGGAGAGACGTGCGGTCATCTCGGATTCGTTCAATGCAGATTCAAAAACCGGCAGAGGGATAACCGTTTCGTTGGGCTCTTTTACCTTCAAGGTGTTGAACAACAGCACCGCCAGCAGCACAAGCAACGCCACCACGATCAACAAGAACGCGCGCTTCATGACTCTCTCCCGATAAGTTTTTTTAATTGGTTCATCCAGGGAACCGCTGAATAACACGCTTCTCGCCGTCTGATGCTTTTATCGCAAATACCCGGCACTTTGCAAAATGCTCGACGCCGGATGCCTGACGTAAAACCCCATAACCTGAGAGGCTTCGTTACTGCGGCATCTCCTTTGAGAGGCACTTTCAGGAAAAGTCAGGTAATGCATTTTTCGCAGAGAAAATGGCGGCCAAGGTTTTCAGGTTTGGAAGCCATCGTCCGGCGGTTGCCAGGGCGGTAGAATGAGACGAATCCTGAAGCCGAGGTATCACTCAAGCCCGCGATGAGCCTTTTATTTTTAACGGCGACCCACTCTGTGTGTCAGGACAACACCTTGCGATTTCGCAACAGGTCACCCAGCCCGGCCTTGGTGAGTTGCAAGTCCACGTAAGAGGCGATCACCTCACCGTTATCCATGGCCAGCACTTCATTGAGAAGACGGCGGACAAAGCTGATATTCACCTGACGAATAGCGGCTTTTACCTTCAACAGGTTGGACGCATTCATGGAGAGCACGTCCACGCCCATGGCCATCAATAACAGGGCCGCACTGGGCTCCCCTGCCATCTCCCCGCAGACCGACACCGGCGTATCTTCTTCGCGGGCCTGCTCCACCACATGCAGCAGGGCATGCAGCACCGCCGGGTGATAGGAATTATAAAGCGCCGCCACCTGGCGGTTGTTGCGGTCCACCGCCAGCAGGTATTGCGTCAGATCGTTGGTCCCTACAGAAAGAAAGTCTACCCGCTGGGCCAGGGCGCGGGCCTGATACACCGACGCCGGCACTTCGATCATCACTCCCACCGGCGGCATGGGCACATCCAGCCCTTCATCGCGCACTTCCAGCCAGGCACGGTGGATCAGATGCTGGGCCTCTTCTGCTTCGATCACACTGGTAATCATGGGCAGCATGATGCGTAGATTGTTCAGTCCTTCACTGGCCTTGATCATGGCGCGCACCTGCACCATGAAAATTTCCGGGTGGTCCAGGGTGACACGGATACCCCGCCAGCCCAGGAAAGGGTTTTCTTCCTCTATGGGGAAGTAACTCAGGGATTTATCACCACCGATATCCAGGGTGCGCATGGTGACCGAATGCGGAGCAAACGCCGCCAGCTGCTCGCGATAAATCACTCGCTGTTCTTCTTCCGACGGGAACCGGTCGCGCACCATGAACGGAATCTCCGTGCGGTACAGCCCCACCCCTTCGGCACCCCGTTCCAGTGACCGGTTGATATCGGTCATCAGGCCGGTATTCACCTGCAACTTGATCCTCGTGCCATCCAGCGTTTGCGCCGGTTCGTCACGCAGCTTTTCCAGCCCGGCCTGAAGACTCTCTTCCTCGGCAATGATTTCCTGGAACTGTTGTTTGAGCTCCGGGGAGGCATTGGCCACCACCCGGCCACGGAAACCATCGACGATGATTTCCTTGTCGTCCATTTGTTTGAGCGGCAGATTCTGCGCCCCCACCACGGTGGGGATACCCATGGCCCGCGCCACAATGGCCATGTGCGAATTCCGTGACCCGCGTGTGGTAACAATGCCACGCACCCGTTCACGGGGTACTTCCATCAGCATGGGCGCAGAAATATCTTCGCCGAGCAGAATGCACTCGTCCGGAAAAATCACATGACGCCGGGTCTGGCTCTGCAGCTGAGCCAGCACCCGACGGCCCAGGTCACGCACATCCGCCGCCCGTTCACGCAGGTAGGGGTCATCCATCATTTCGAAATTGCGCACATGGGCATCAACCACCGTGCGCAAGGCGCCCTGGGCCCACTGCCCTTCGCGGATCTGGGCAATCACTTCCGCCGGCAGGGCGTGTCGATCCAGCATGCGCAGATAGACATCAAACAGGGCCTGCTCTTCGGTCCCCAGGGATTTGGATGCCCGCTCGGCCAGATCGCGAACCTCCTGGCGCACCTTCACCAGCGCATCATCCAGCCGGGAAATTTCGTTACTAACATCCTCTACGGCCCGATCCGGCACGGAGGCCAGATCCGCCTCGGGAAACAACAATACGCCGTAACCAATGGCTGCCCCGGCGCAACCGGGCAGGCCGTCATAGAAACTGGGCAGATCGGCGCCTCCGCCCAACTGGTCGAACAGCACCCCTGACGCGTGTGCGTGGGCAATCACCGCCGACAACTGGGCGGAGATCGTCACCAGAAAGGCTTCTTCGCTCTGGTCGAAACGGCGAACATCGCGCTGCTGGACCACCATGATCCCCAGCACCTTGCCGTGATGCATCACCGGCACCCCCAGGAAAGCATGGAAGGCATCCTCCCCGGTTTCCGCCAGATAATGGAATTTGGGGTGAGTAAAAGCGTCTTCCAGGTTGATCGGTTCTTCACGCAGACCCACCTGCCCCACCAGCCCCTCAGACAAGCCCAGGCTCACCTTGCCCACGGCTTCCTGCTTCAACCCTTCCGAGGCCATCAGCACATAGCGCTGCTCGTCCTCATCGCGCAAGTAGATAGAACACACTTCCGTGCCCATGGCATCGCGTACCCGCTTGGCCATCAAATCCAGCGCGCTGGGAATGTCCGCCGCGTTGTTCACTTCCTGAACAATGCGCCGCAGGGTCTCAAGCATCGGACGAGTCTCCAGAGGTAGAAGGATTAGGGGAACGCGCGCCTGGCGTGCCTTTCTTCAGGGCCGGAGCCAGTTCACGCAAGGCACGGGCATAGACCCCGCGCTTGAAATGCACCACCTTGCGAATCGGATACCAGTAGTTGACCCAGCGCCAGTCCTTGAACTCCGGACTATCGCTGGCGAACAGGTCGATGGCCTGCTCCTCCGCCGTCAACTGCAGCAAAAACCACTTCTGCCGCTGGCCAATACAGTGCGGGCGATTACGGGGCCGGCGCAGAAACCGGCGCGGCAAACGATAGGTCAGCCAGCCTTCTGTACTGGCAATAATCTCCACATGTTCCGGCAACAACCCCACTTCTTCTTCCAGTTCACGAAACAGCGTCTCTTCCGGGGACTCCCCGGGCATCATGCCGCCTTGAGGAAATTGCCAGGCGTCACGGTTGCCCACCCGGCGACCCCAGAAAACCCGGCCATCCTGGCCGGCAATAATGATCCCGACATTCAGCCGAAACCCTTTGTCATCAATAATGCCTGTCATGTTGTCTCTTCGAATCCACGCGCAATCGTGGACTCTGGCTCCTTGTCAGCCCATTAAACCTTGCCGGGCAACCTGCGATCAATGCACAACCGTGCAACAAACGCACCAAAACAAACGCAGGGAGCCCCGGACTCAATGAATCCGCCGGTATGACTTGTCATCGGCTTCGCATAAAATGACCCCTTCATTTAAGGAGAGGCCATGACGCTCGCGATTTTCGACCTGGACAACACCCTGATCGGCTGCGATTCCGACCACCTGTGGGGAGACTGGCTGGTAGAGAAAGGCATTGTTGACCAGCAGCTCTACAAGGAAACCAACGACCAGTTCTACGTGGATTACCAGAATGGCCGTCTGGATATCATGGCTTACCTGCGTTTTTCCCTGAAAGTACTGGCCGACAACGATATGGCCCAGCTGCATTTCTGGCGTGAACAGTTTCTCGCCGAAAAGCTCGACAGCATGTGGCTTCCCAAGGCCGAAACCCTGCTGCAGAAACACCGCGACCAGGGCCACACCCTGATGATCATCACCGCCACCAACGATTTCGTGACCGCCCCACTGGCGGACCGGCTGGGTGTGGACCATCTGATTGCCACCGTCGCAGAGTGCCGCCGCGAGCGCTATACCGGCAACGTGGCCGGTACCCCCAGCTACCGCGAAGGCAAGGTGGAGCGGCTGGCGGAATGGCTGAACGCCAACGATGAAACCCTGGAGAACAGCTGGTTCTACAGCGACTCCCATAACGACCTGCCGCTGCTGCGCAAGGTCGACAACCCGGTGGCCGTGGACCCGGACAGTGCCCTTGAGCGCGAAGCCCGGGAACAGGGCTGGCCCGTGATCAGCCTGCGCTAACCGGAATTGTTTATGCGTTTTCTCTTTATGGCATTACTGGCCTGCCTGTTGCTGGCCTGCGACAACAACACCAGTGACGACGCCGGGTCCACACCCCAACCAGTCAGTGACGGCACTCTGACAGAGATTCCCGCTGCACAGTGGCAACAGCAGGCGGACGAACGTTTTACTGACACCGCAAAGGCATGGCAACAGGCGCTAACC
Organism: Alcanivorax sp. HI0044; assembly: GCF_001634945.1. Lineage (NCBI taxonomy): Bacteria > Pseudomonadati > Pseudomonadota > Gammaproteobacteria > Oceanospirillales > Alcanivoracaceae > Alcanivorax > Alcanivorax sp. HI0044. Next base: position 8,393 of record NZ_LWEZ01001681.1, on the reverse strand, counting down.
CGGTTCGAGCAAAACCCGAATGCAGAAAACCTGACCGCACTACGCGATGCCCTGGCGCAGTGGTATCGGCGCTTTGCCAGCCAGTACCTGCTGCTGGCCAGCCGTGCCTGCCAACAAGACGGGAGCGCCAACCGGCAGGCCATTCTGGCCAGGCTGGACAGCTGGCCCTTATACCCCGGCTATCTGGATGCCCTGCCCGAGTGGCCGGAATCCGGGCTGATCAGTGATCCCTATCTGGAGCTGACCCGCCAGAACCTGCGCCGCCAACACGGCGCCACCGACCCGGCGGAAGCCAGCCTCGGTTTTGCCGCCCTGAGCGTGGTACTCAACGGCACCACCGAAAGCCCCAAAGCGCTGGCAGCGTTCACCGGTGAAGAAGGCATCCCCGCCCGGCGGCGCCAGTACCTGAAACTGGCCGGCGAACAACTGCTCGCCGACCATCAGCAGCTATCACTGAACCGCCCCCTGAACGAGCTGGCACTGCAATGCGGCCTGATGGAAACCCTGGCCCACTGGCAGCAACAGCAAGACCCAACCAGCGAACAGGAAGAAGGACTGCTGATCCCCGCTCTCAGCCTCGCCGTTAATGAAACCGTGTTGCTCGATGCAGTGCAGGCCATGGATCCCGCTGTTATAGCCCGCTGGGACCAGATCAACCCGGGCATCGCCGGCTCAATCAAGCAAAGCGAAGAGAAAGGCTGGGCCCCAATTAAAGCCTGGCTTACCACAGTAAGCATCACCCGCCAGATGCCTGACGCCTAGCCTGAAAGGCGTAATCCGAAATTATTCGGCTTAAGGTCTTGCGCGGGTAACATCGACCCAAGAAGGCGGGCGAGCAGGGCCATACGGCAAACACAAAAAAGCCCCGCCGGGCTCTCACCCGGCGGGGCTTTTAGCTTCCAGACAAACTGTCCTGGAACGGATCTTAGAAGTTGTAGCGGCCGAACACGCCATAGGTATCACGATCGCCACCAACAATGACGCGTGCGCCCAGGTCAACCGCCTGGCTTACCTTGAACAGGCCCTGGCCGTAAACGCCCAGGTCATCATCGTAGAGATCCTGATACGCCAGACCACCGGACAGTTCCAGCTTGTCGGTAGTGGCATGACGCACACCACCACGCACTTCGAAACCGATCTCATCGTCGTTGTTGCCCGGATCATAATCACGATCATCGTAAATAATGTCGGCGCTGGTCACGAAGTCCAAACCACGCTGCAACGGAGTGTGGAAGCCCACACCACCAGAAATCTGGCTACCGTCGAGATCACCATTGCGACCATAGTCACCATCAAAGAAACCCAGGCTACCACGCAGGAACAAGTGCTCGTCCAGCGCAAAGGACCCTTCGGCGCTCAGCGCGTCCACGTCCACATCGTTATCCAGATCCCAGCGGTCGTAGGCCAACTGGCCGTAGCTGTAGGAAAAACCGTTATCACGGACGGCGGAAGTTTGTTGCGCCGCCATGGCCGGGGCAGAAACTGCCAGAGCAATGCCTGACACAAGCAATGTTTTCTTAAACATAAATCGTCCTCACTGATATCGAAAAATTCGGCATCCAAGATGGCCACACTATGTGGTCTTATTGAGCGGTTTGCGTTGTTATGGTTCCGCCTTTATGACGTTTTTATAAAAATTTTCAATGTAACCAGCAATTTATAGCATGCCGTTGACCTTGGGGTTACCCACAGGTTCACAATACAGACTGACATCACCTTCTGGCATCACACCGCGTCACAGGAGCCACCATGCCAATGCCAACACGGACACAGACCCTGCCTGTCAGTGGCGCCACCTGCAAGGGATGCAGCCGCACCATCAACGCGGCACTGGAACAGATTACCGGTGTAGAAAGCGTGACCGTGGATCTGCATGCCCAGCAGGTCACAGTGACAGGAACCGCCTCCAGAAGCGCCCTTCAGGACGCACTGGTACAGGCGGGTTACGGCACCGACGACGATCAGCATGATCAAGACGCACACTGTCGCGATAAACCGGAAAAGGCCGCTGTTACCCCCGCCCAATCGGTGCAACTCAGCATCAGCGGCGCCACCTGCGCCTCCTGTGTGCGCACCATTGAAAATGCCCTGCGCAACACACCCGGTGTCGACAAGGCCGACATGAATTTTGCCGATCGCACCGTTCAGGTCAGCGGCACCGCCAGCACCGAGACGCTGATCAGCGCGGTAACCGATGCCGGTTATGGCGCCGAGCTGCTGGATAACAGCGCAGATCAGCAGGAACAGCAGGAGGCCCGCGAACAGGCCCACTACCACACCCTTATTCGCCACATGGGGCTCGGGCTTGGCCTGGGTGTCCCGTTGATGGCCTGGGGCTTGCTGGGCGGCGACATGATGGTCCGCGCCGGGCAAACCAGTCAGTGGATCTGGCTGGCTATCGGCCTGCTTACTCTGGCGGTGCTGGCCACCGCCGGCCGCCACTTTTTTGTCGGCGCCTGGAAGGCATTTCGAAACCACAACGCCAACATGGACACCCTGATCGCACTGGGCACCGGTGCGGCCTGGCTCTATTCCATGGTGGTCGTCCTGTTGCCCGGCGCCCTGCCGGAAGCGGCCCGGCATGTGTATTTCGAAGCCAGCGCCATGATCATCGGCCTGATCAATCTCGGCCAGGCACTGGAAGTGCGCGCCCGCGGCAAAACCAGCGCTGCGGTGAAACGGCTGCTGGATCTGGGTGCCAAAACCGCGCGGGTGGTCCGCGATGGCGAAGAGCGGGACATCCCCGTGGAGCAAGTTCAGACCGGCGATATTCTCCGGGTTCGGCCCGGTGAAAAAATCGCCGTGGACGGCACGGTGAAAGAAGGCGAGAGCCGCATCGATGAATCCATGCTCACCGGCGAACCCATGCCCGTCAGTAAAAGTGAAGGCGACAACGTCAGCGCCGGCACACTCAATGAAGGTGGCACCTTGCTCTACACCGCCACCGCCGTGGGCAAAGACACCGCCCTTTCACAAATCGTCACGCTGGTAAAAAAAGCCCAGGGTAGCAAGCCCCCGATCGGCCGCCTCGCCGATCAGGTATCGGCGGTGTTTGTCCCCACCATCATGCTGATCGCCATCGCCGCCGCGCTGGTGTGGTTCAATGTGGGCCCGGAACCGCGCCTGACACACATGCTGATCAGCGCCACCACCGTGCTGATCATCGCCTGCCCCTGTGCGCTGGGCCTGGCCACACCCATGTCCGTGATGGTGGGGGTCGGCAAGGCGGCAGAATACGGCATCCTGATTCGTCAGGGGGAAGCCCTGCAAACCAGCAGCCAGCTGGACACCATCGTTCTCGACAAGACCGGCACCATCACCGAAGGCAAACCTGCCGTCACCGATATCATCTGCGCAGAGGGGCAACAGGAAGATACCGTGCTCAAACTTGCGGCCAGCCTGGAAAGCGGTTCGGAACATCCGCTGGCCACAGCGATTCTCAACGAGAGCAAACAGCGAGAAGTATCGCTGGACGACGTCACTCAATTTCAGGCCCTGAACGGCAAGGGAGTCACTGCCACCCTCAATGGCAAGGCGTATCGACTGGGCAATCGGCGCTGGTTGGAGAATGAAGGGGTGAACATCAACCTCGACAGCACGCCCCTCACCGACAAGGGCGCCACGCCGCTGTTCTTGTCGGAGCAGAAAACCCTGCTCGGCATCATCGGTGTCGCGGATCGTATTAAAGACGACTCCAAAGCCGCTATCACCCGGCTTAAGGAACAGGGACTAAAGGTCATCATGATTACCGGCGACATTGCCGCCAGCGCCAACGCCATTGCCGAACAAGCCGGCGTGGATGAGGTGATGGCGGAAGTGCTGCCGGAAGACAAGGCCAAAAAAGTGCAGGCCCTGCAGGGCGAAGGCCGCAACGTAGCCATGGTCGGCGATGGCATCAACGATGCCCCGGCCCTGGCCCAGGCGGATGTGGGCTTTGCCATTGGCACCGGCACCGACGTGGCCATCGAATCCGCAGCCATCACCCTGATGGGGGGCTCACTGCATGGCGTGGCCGATGCCATGGCGATCTCGTCAGCCACGGTACGCAATATCAAACAGAATCTGTTTGGCGCCTTTGTCTATAACAGCCTGGGCGTGCCCGTGGCGGCCGGCATACTCTACCCGCTCACCGGCAGCCTGCTCAGCCCGGTGATCGCCGGGGCCGCCATGTCGCTAAGCTCCGTCACCGTGGTCACCAACGCCAACCGGTTACGCTTTTTCAAACCCAAACACACGAACGGGACGACCCCATGACACCGGAACAACTTGCCGCCCAACTGCGTCACCCCAACGGCGAGGAAGGCAACACAGTCGCAGACAACATGGATGACCGTAACAGTCCGGTGATTCTCGCCGCCTATGCGGCATTGGCCCCCGCCGACGGGGACCGGATTCTGGAAATTGGTCCCGGTGGAGCCGGCCACCTTCCCGGCCTGCTGGCGCAGGCGGATAACCTGCACTACACCGGACTGGATGCCTCCCGCGACATGGTGCTGCGCGCCCGGGAGCGCTACCTGGGCGAAACCCGCGCCGCCTTTATCCACGGCGCGCTCACCGACGCGCCCCTGGCGCCCGCCGCCATGGACCGCATCGTTGCGGTGAACGTGGTGTATTTCTGGCAACCGCTCGCACCGGCCCTGCACGCCTTGTTCCTGCTGCTGCGCCCCGGCGGCACCCTGGTGCTGGGCCTGCGTGATCACAACAGCATGGCCAGCCTGCCCGTCTTCCAGCACGGCTTTTCCACCTACCACGGACCAGAGCTGCAGCACGCCCTGGAACAGGCCGGGTTTACCGACACCACGCTGGCCACCTTCGCGGAAGACAGCGTCGATGTACTCGGCGACACCATGCACAAGCAGTCCGTCATACTTACCGCCCGCAAACCCCGGGAGACGACACCATGAATATTCTCGTCAATCTGGCCGGCCTGATGTTGATGGCGCTGGTGGTCTGGTGGTTCTGGTTATCGCAGCGCAAAACCGCCGCACCGTCAGCCACCCACGAAACCACCATTATTGTCGAAGACGGGGTCTATACTCCGGCCTCCATTCGCGCCAACGCCGGCGAATCGTTGACCCTGCATTTCGACCGGCGCGATCCATCACCCTGTGCCGAGCAGGTGATATTTCAGGGGCTCGACACCAGTGAATTTCTGGAAACCGGCAAAACCACCACGCTGACCCTGAATCACCTGCCGGCGGGAACGTTCCGATTCACCTGCCAAATGCAGATGTATCAAGGCACACTGATAGTAGACTGACCGCAACACGCAACACGCAACACGCAACACGCAACACGCAAACAATGATGAGGACTTGCCGTGAAAAAAATACTGGTTGTTTTAACTACCCTGTTGATGGCTGCCTGTGGCGAAGAAGCGACGGCACCGGCAGAAACCCCCTCTGCCGGCCAACCGGCCGCACAGGTAGCAGCCACTGACAAGGTGCTGGAAGTGTATAAATCCCCCACCTGTGGCTGCTGCGGCGCCTGGGTGGAACACATGGAAGCCAACGGCTACGCGGTCAAGGTGCATGAGCAACAGAACCTGCAATCCATCAAGGAAAAAGCCGGCATTCTGCCCGGCCAGGGTTCCTGCCATACCGCCTTTATCGACGGCTACGCCATCGAAGGGCACGTGCCCGCAGCCGATGTGGATCGCCTGCTGGAAGAACGCCCGGATGCCCGCGGCCTCACCGTCCCCGGCATGCCGGTGGGCTCACCCGGCATGGAAATGGGCGACCGCAAAGACGCCTACGACGTGCTGTTGTTTGATGAAAACGGCACCGAGGTGTTCAGCCACCATCCGGGGAATTAGCCCAAGTTCAAAGTTGAAAGTTCAAAAGCGCGAGAAAGGGCTTGCCATCTTTTATGCCTTGCCCGCGCCCCTATACGTTGAACCGCGAAGCCCCAAGCCGCCAATCAGTCACGGGCATCAACTTCGCGTTTCAACTTTAAACTTTGAACTTTCAACTGCTTGCCGCCCAATCGCATCTCACTGCTGCCCCTCTCTTCAACCTGTCATGGCAACCCTCTAAAGTGTCTGCTTTGCGTGTAACGAGATCCTGAATGCTCCCTTTTTACGACTGGCTGTTGCTGGCCAGCATCTGTGCCCTGGGGGCCATGGCCCCCGGCATCAGCCTGGCGGTGGTGACCCGCCACACCCTACACGGAGGCCACCGGGCCGGCGCGATCGCAGGCGTGACCCACGCCCTTGGCATCGGCATCTGGGCGGCGGCCACCGTCACCGGCATGGCCATCCTGTTCCACCGTTACCCGGTACTGGAGCAGCTTTTTTCCATGGCCGGGGCCATGTTCCTGTTGTGGATGGCATGGAAAAGCTGGCAGGCCGGCCGCGAGCCGCTACCCGCCGCGGATTCAAGCAAGCGCAGCAGCGTGCTTCGCGGCGCCGCCCGGGACGGATTCATGGTGGCGTTCCTCAATCCCAAGGTGGCCCTGTTTTTCCTCGCCGTGTTCAGCCAGTTTCTTGAAGCGGACATGAGCCACCTCGCCCGGGCCCAAATCGTACTCACCGCCATGTTTATCGATGGCGGCTGGTATGTGCTGGTGGCCATCCTGCTGGGACGCAGCCGCTTTCTGCCCTGGTTACGCGACCACCACCACTGGGTGGAGCGAGCCACCGCCGTGCTACTGGTGATCATCGCCGCCAGTGTGGTCATCAATTCACTGATCCGAACCGCTTGACCTTGGGGTTACCCCAAGGTCAATAATGCAAGCATGTCACGTGTATCGAGAAGACAATGCCGGGCGATGATCGCCACCTTGCTCGCCACCACCCTGATGGTGGTGAGCAGCTTGCTGTCTGCCAATACACTCACCATGGCCATGTCCACGGCTACCGACAGCCCCATGACGCCCTCCTCCATGACACACTGTCACCACTCTGCCGACACGCCCGACGGTGACATGACCGCCGGCCACGACATGGCGCAGATGCAGGCCTGCGAAGGCAGCGACAGCTGCCAATGCATCACCCTGTGCCAGATCACCGCTGCCAGTGACACTGCCTTCGTGGCAAATGCCTTTATCCCCTCGCCCCCCGGCACAGACTCCCTCATTACAACGGTTCACGCCGGCATCCATCGCCTGCCGTTACGCCCACCGTCCCTGTCTGTTTGAGCTGATTTTTTTCTCAAACAAACAGGAGTATTCCAATGAAAACGCAATCGCAGATTTCCCTGCCACGACGTCGTTTCGTGCAGGGCCTGGCACTGGGTGCCGCCGGGCTGGGGCTTGGCCTCAACGCCCGTCAACTACTGGCCAGCCAGGGCCATACCGGCGCCCCGACCCTCACCGGTGATACTTTTCACCTGACGCTGGGCGGAACCGACGTCAATATCACCGGTAAGACCCGCCCGGCCACCACCATTAATGGCGGCATTCCCGGCCCGACCCTGCGCTGGAAAGAAGGTGACACCATCACCCTCAAGGTGACCAACCTGTTGCCTGAAACCAGTTCCATACACTGGCACGGCATTCTGCTGCCCTTCCAGATGGACGGCGTGCCGGGGTTGTCCTTCGATGGCATCGCCCCCGGCGAAACCTTTACCTATCGCTTTACCGTAAAACAAAGTGGCACCTACTGGTATCACAGCCATTCCGGCTTTCAGGAACAAACCGGAATTTATGGCGCCATCGTGATTGACCCTCGCGAGGCGACCACACACACCGAAGCGCGTTATCACGCGGACCGTGACGAAGTGATTCTGCTCTCTGACTGGAGCGATGAAGATCCTCAGCATATTTACGCCACACTGAAAAAACTCAGCCATTACTACAATTTCAATGAGCGCACCGTATTCGACACGCTGAGTGATTTCCGCAACAAAGGGGTGATCGAAACGCTCAAGGACCGGCAAATGTGGAACAGCATGCGCATGAGCCAGAGCGACCTGGCGGACGTGACCGGCTACACCTATACCTACCTGATGAACGGGCAAAGCCCCGCCAACAACTGGACCTGCCGATTCAAACCCGGCGAACGCATCCGCCTGCGCTTCATCAACGCCAGCGCCATGACCTTCTTCGACATTCGCATTCCCGGCCTCGACATGACCGTGGTCGCCATGGACGGCCAACCGGTAAACCCGGTGGATTTCCATGAATGCCGACTGGGCGTGGCAGAAACCCTGGATGTGATCGTGGCCCCGAAAGCCGATCAGGCCTACACCCTGTTCGCCCAGAGCATCGACCGCAGCGGCTTCGTACGCGGCACGCTAACACCGGATGCCGCCCTCTCCGCTGCGGTGCCTGACATGGACGCGCCCCCGCCACTGGGCCACACCGAAATGGGCATGGGCGCTATGGACCATCAAGCTTCGGGTCATCAATCCATGAGTCATGGCGCCATGGACCATGACGGCATGAAAATGGGG
>NZ_LWEZ01001680.1:0-1164 GCF_001634945.1 Alcanivorax sp. HI0044 | reverse complement strand
TCGTCAGTTGGCATACCCGATCAACAAGATCCACAAAGCTCACTATGTGATGCTGAACATCGAATGTGACGGCGAGACCCTGGGCGAGCTGGAAAACACTTTCCGCTTTAACGATGCCGTAATCCGTCACCTCGTAATTCGTCGCGACAACGCCGTAACCGAGCCGTCGCCGCTGGCGAAACACGACGAGAAGGAAGGGGCTGCCAGCTAATTTTGGAAAGCAACCACTGCGAACTCACTGGTGTGATCGTCACCTTGGAAAAGGTGGCCCTGACTCCAGCCGGAGTGCCCCGCCAGCGAGTCTGGCTGGAACATCGCTCCCGGCAACTGGAAGACGGACATCCCCGTGAAGTCCAGGCCCGCATTGCCGTGATTCTGGCGGGCGGGATGACCCAGCAGGCCAAGGGCCTGAAAGAGGGTCAGCGAATCAAGGTAACCGGATGCCTCAGCCGCGCCGGTTACAAGGGAGACGCCCGGGACCGTTTGCAATTGCTTGCCCAAACGCTGCAAAGCCTTAACTAAGGATTCGACAGGAGATTATCCAATGGCCCGTTTTTATCGCCGCCGCAAGTTCTGCCGCTTTACCGCGGAAGGTGTTGAGTACATCGATTACAAAGATCTCGACACCCTGAAAGCCTACATCACCGAGACTGGCAAGATCGTGCCCAGCCGTATTACCGGCACCAAGGCACGCTACCAGCGTCAGCTGGCCTCTGCTATCAAGCAGGCTCGCTTCCTGGCGCTGCTGCCGTACTCTGACAGCCACGACAATTAAGCCGAGGGGACCATCATGCAAGTGATCCTGCTGGAAACGATCAAGAACCTGGGCGATTTGGGCGCAGTGGTAGACGTACGTTCCGGTTACGGCCGTAACTTCCTGATCCCGCAAGGCAAAGCGCTGCCTGCCACCAAAGCCAACCTGGCGGAAGTGGAGCAACGTCGCGCCGAGCTGGAAAAGCACGCTGCAGAGCAGCTGGGTGCTGCCCAGGAACGCGCCGAGAAGCTGAACGAAGCCGCAGTTTCCATCGCCGCCAAAGCGGGCGACGAAGGCAAGCTGTTCGGTTCTGTGGGTACCCGCGACATCGCGGAAGCCATTTCCTCTTCCACTGGCGTGGACGTGGAAAAAGCAGAAGTGAAGCTGCCCCACGGTGCACTGCGCACCAC
>NZ_LWEZ01001679.1:0-762 GCF_001634945.1 Alcanivorax sp. HI0044 | reverse complement strand
CTTCTGACTTTCCAGCTCAAGCTGCTCCCGGGCAGCGATCTCGTCAGCGGGCGCCACAAGCAAGACATTACCTACCTGCCTCTTATCAAGCCCCTTGGTCTTCAAAATCAGTTCCAATGCCTGATCCCAAGGCACGTTCTGCAGGCGCAGGGTAATACGACCAGAGACTGTGTCAGAAGCCACCAGATTCAAGCCGGTAAAGTCTGCGATCAACTGCAGCACGGAGCGCACTTCAATGTCCTGGAAGTTCAAAGACAGCTTCTCTCCCGTATAAGCAAAAGCCTCCTTTTTCTTGCGCTCCGCGTCAGCCTTACTAACCGGCTTTACATTAATGCTGAATTCGTTGTCGGCCTGGTACGCCAGATATTCCCAGGAGCCCGTCGGCTCAATGGTAATTTGCACACTGCCGTCCACGCTGGCCGTTTCGATCATGCGAACAGGAGTGGCAAAATCAGTCACATCCAGCTTACGCACTTGATCATTATCGACACCGGCGCCCACGAAACGAGCAATGATTTTGCCGCCTTCCTCCTGCACATCCACCGGAATCGACGACTTAGACAGCTTCACAATAACCCGGCCTTCGCCACTGGTGCCGCGTCGAAAATCCACTCCGCTGACCACCGCATCACCGGCAGTTTTTACGTCCCCAGAGGCGGACATTGCTGTGTTGGCCTCTTCATCACCCAACACCACCACAAGGTCACTACCATCAACACTGGTGGAATACCCTGTCAGGGATTCCAGGTTAAAGATCAGGCG
>NZ_LWEZ01001678.1:0-1203 GCF_001634945.1 Alcanivorax sp. HI0044 | reverse complement strand
CCACCGGACAGGGCTTCGTTCAGCGCCAGCATGGAGTTCATGTAGTTGCCGTTGGCTTTTGCCTTGCACATGGTGATGTTCACGTGGTGGCGGGTATAGCTGGAGGTACGCACCTTGATGCCCAGTTCCAGCGCCTCCGGCGACATGTAGGACGGCCATTCCCAGGCGGCCACCATCACGTGCACTTTCAGGTTGTGGGCACGCAGACCCATGCCTTCACTGCCGTAAAACGCCATCGGGCGCAGGTAGGCGTGGGGCAAATTATTTTCGCGAATCGCAGACAGGTGCGCCTCATTGATCTGCTCCTTGGTATAGGGCAGCTTCATGTTGAGGATATGCGCACTGTTGAAAAACCGGTCGGTGTGATCCTGCAGGCGGAAAATAGCCGGCCCTTTTGCTGTCTCATAGGCCCGCACGCCTTCGAACACGCCCATGCCGTAATGCAGGGTATGCGTCAGCACGTGAACCTTGGCCTCCTGCCAGGGAACCAGCTCGCCATCCAACCAGATAAAACCGTCTCTTACAGCCATCGACATGGCAGTGATACTCCCAGAACTAAGGACCTTTGAGCGAACGCCCTACAGGTCGAACCAATGCTTCCAGATCGTTCGCACGCCTTCACGCAAATCGCGGAATTGAGTGTCGTCGACAATGGATTTCTCTTTGCGCAACGAGGCGCGATGAGCCGCGGACCGGTAAGCCAGGTAGGCTTCCCGCAGCAGGCCGGCATCCTGAGCCGACATAATGTCCAATGCGGCCAGTGTTTCCAGCAAGCGCACATTATCGGTGAAGCGGGTGAGTTCACCGTGGGAGGAGGCCCATCTCAGAACCCCGTATTGCACCATAAATTCGATATCAACGATACCTCCCGGATCCTGCTTGAGGTGAAAAGTGTCCGGGCTTTTGTCGGCCAGGTGATCCACCATCTTGGTGCGCATGGCCAGCACGTCCTCACGGAGTTTCTCCTGCGGACGCGAATCGCACAGCACCTGATGGCGAATATCGTTAAAGCGGTTACGGGCCCGGCTGCAGCCGGCGACCACTCGGGCGCGGACCAGCGCCTGATGCTCCCAGGTCCAGGCATCATTGCGCTGGTATTTTTCGAACGCATCCATGGAGCTCACCAACAGGCCGGCACTACCGGACGGACGCAAGCGGGTATCCACCTCATAGAGCTGGCCGCTCATGGTACGCGTGCCGATG
>NZ_LWEZ01001677.1:0-764 GCF_001634945.1 Alcanivorax sp. HI0044 | reverse complement strand
CCAGTTTCCAGGCCGCCAGACGGACCATTTGCTGCGCCGCCACTAACTCCGTGGCCATGTCGGCCAGAGTGAATTGCACGGTTTGGAAATCGCCAATGGCCTGACCAAACTGTTTGCGTTCCTGCACGTATTGCTGGGCCTGGCGCAGGGCCGCCTGGGCCGCCCCCAGAGAGCAGCTGGCAATATTGATACGGCCACCATCCAGGCCGGCCATGGCGATGCGAAAGCCCTGCCCTTCTTCACCGATCAGGCAGTCCGCAGGAATGCGTGCATCTTCAAGAATCACTGCCCGGGTAGGCTGGCTTTTCCAGCCCATCTTGGCTTCGTTACGGCCGTAGCTGATACCCGGCGTATCCGCCGGAACGGCAAAGCAGGAAATGCCGCCGGCACCGTGCCCACCGGTACGTGCCATCAACACCAACACATCGGTATCGCCCGCGCCGGAAATAAACGCCTTGGCGCCGTTCAGCACATAATCATCACCGTCTTTTTTTGCGGTGGTGCTTAACGATGCGGCATCGGAACCGGCACCCGGTTCGGTAAGGCAATAGGACGCCAGTTTTTCACCGCTCATCAATGCTTCGGCCCAACGCGCCCGGATGGCATGGCTGCCAAAACGGGTGAGCATCCAGGTGGCCATATTGTGGATGGTGATAAAGGCGGTGGTGGAGGTGCAGCCCTGGGAGAGTTGTTCAAAGATCAACGCCGCATCCAGCCGGCTCAACCCCATGCCGCCGTATTCTTCATCGCAGTACAGGGAGCAG
>NZ_LWEZ01001676.1:0-747 GCF_001634945.1 Alcanivorax sp. HI0044 | reverse complement strand
TCAATGCGGTGAAGAACGCACTGGAAGCGTCTCCGCCGGAGCTGGCCTCGGATATTGCCGAGCGTGGTCTGGTGATTACCGGTGGTGGTGCCCTGTTGCGTGATATCGACCGTCTGCTCTCGGAAGAAACCGGCCTGCCGGTGATTGTTGCCGATGATCCATTGACCTGTGTGGCCCGGGGTGGCGGCAAGGCGCTGGAGCTGATGGACAGCCAAGGCTTTGACATGCTGGCCATGGGTTAACTCCCATGGTGGCCCCGGCCAAACCCTCCTACCGACTCATTATCGCGCTGGTGCTTGCCGTCATCATGATGGTGCTGGACCAGCGTACCCCTTGGGCTGCACCCCTGCGCCATGCACTGGGCTACCTGACGGCGCCCATTCATTATCTTGCCCACTTGCCGGTGGACAGTGGTGAGTGGCTGTCTGAGCAGACGCAAAGTCGCGGCACCCTGCTTGACGAAAATCGTCGCTTGCAACGCCAGGCGTTGATTCTGGAGCAGAAAGTGCAGCGTCTGGCGGTGCTGGAAGCCGAGAACGTGCGGCTGCGTGAGCTGCTCAATTCCTCGGCGGATCTGGATGCCAATGTGCTGGTGGCGGAAATCATCGGTGTGGATCCTGATCCTAACCGCCAGGAGATCGTCATCAACAAAGGGGCGGGGGACAATGTTTCCCGGGGGCAGGCGGTGCTCGATTCCCAGGGGCTGATTGGTCAGGTGGTGGACGCCGGCCCGCTCAGCTCCCGCGT
>NZ_LWEZ01001675.1:0-810 GCF_001634945.1 Alcanivorax sp. HI0044 | reverse complement strand
GCCCGACTATCCGACAGCGCCTACATAACCGGCGGGCAGGCTGAGAGAACGAAAGGTTATTGCGCTCCCTCATTCGCTGTTTTGCCAGTACTGCCCGGACCACTGGATCAGATGCCGACTGCCACTCAGCCTGGGCCCGTCACCACCTCAGGCAACAACAGCACCACACCCGCATAACTGGCTACCAGCAACGTCATGGCCACCCCGAGCCCAAGGAAGGGCCCCACATTCAGGGAGCGATGGTAGATAAAACTCTGCGCCGCCAACTGCCAGCTCACCAGCACCAGATACAGCAGCTCGATCGCGCTCAGCGACTGCTCCATGCTGGCATTCAGCGCCAGCAACGGCAGGCTCAGGAGGGTCAGAATCACATCCACCCCCACCAGCGACAGAGCGGTCTGCAACCAGCGCCCCTGCAGCCCCTTGAACGATAGCAACAGGCCTGTGCCCGCCAGCACCACCGCCAACGACAGCAACTGGCTGCTCACCAACACGCCAATGGGCAATGCGGTCTGCAGGCTGCCCACCAGTAGCTGCAACACAAACCAGCCGGCCAGCACCAGCGCCAGCAACGATGGAGAATACGGGGCATTCTCCGGGCTGGCACGAAATATGGCCAACCGCCAAAACAGGGTCATCAATACAGTCATGGATCCTCCGGGCCGCTATTCTTTCAGAGCCGGGGAGAAACAGCTACTAGCGACGAGCGTCTAGCTACGAGAAAACATAAAACCACTGCCGCTATTCCTCCTCCCCCCGCTTAATATCGCGGGCACAGCGCAACACGCAGGCACCTACCCATCCCGCGTC
>NZ_LWEZ01001674.1:0-659 GCF_001634945.1 Alcanivorax sp. HI0044 | reverse complement strand
AAAAAAGCCAACATTTACAAAGGCAAGATCACCCGGGTAGAACCGTCCCTGGAAGCGGCTTTTGTAGACTTCGGCGCCGAGCGCCACGGCTTCCTTCCCCTCAAGGAAATTTCCCGCCAGTACTTCCAGAAAGACCCCAAAGACATTCAGGGTCGCGTTAACATCAAGGAAGTCATCAAGGAAGGCCAGGAAGTCATCGTTCAGGTGGCCAAGGAGGAGCGCGGCAATAAAGGCGCCGCCCTCACCACCTTCATCAGCCTGGCTGGCCGCTACCTGGTACTGATGCCCAACAACCCCCGTGCCGGCGGCATCTCCCGTCGCATCGAAGGGGAAGAGCGCGCGCAACTGAAAGAAGCGCTGGGTGCACTGACCATTCCCGACGAAATGGGCGTGATCGTGCGCACCGCCGGGCTGGGCCGCAGTGCTGAAGAGCTGCAGTGGGACCTGAACTACCTGCTGAAGCTATGGACCTCCATTGACGATGCCTCCCAGGATCGCAAGGCGCCCTTCCTGATCTATCAGGAATCCAACGTCATCATTCGCGCCATCCGCGACTACCTGCGCAAAGACATCGGCGAAGTGCTGATCGACTCCAAAAAAGTCTACGACGAAGCCCAGGGCTTTGTTCAGCAGGTGATGCAGGACTTCCAGCACAAGAT
>NZ_LWEZ01001673.1:0-870 GCF_001634945.1 Alcanivorax sp. HI0044 | reverse complement strand
TGGGGAGACTGGCTGGTAGAGAAAGGCATTGTTGACCAGCAGCTCTACAAGGAAACCAACGACCAGTTCTACGTGGATTACCAGAATGGCCGTCTGGATATCATGGCTTACCTGCGTTTTTCCCTGAAAGTACTGGCCGACAACGATATGGCCCAGCTGCATTTCTGGCGTGAACAGTTTCTCGCCGAAAAGCTCGACAGCATGTGGCTTCCCAAGGCCGAAACCCTGCTGCAGAAACACCGCGACCAGGGCCACACCCTGATGATCATCACCGCCACCAACGATTTCGTGACCGCCCCACTGGCGGACCGGCTGGGTGTGGACCATCTGATTGCCACCGTCGCAGAGTGCCGCCGCGAGCGCTATACCGGCAACGTGGCCGGTACCCCCAGCTACCGCGAAGGCAAGGTGGAGCGGCTGGCGGAATGGCTGAACGCCAACGATGAAACCCTGGAGAACAGCTGGTTCTACAGCGACTCCCATAACGACCTGCCGCTGCTGCGCAAGGTCGACAACCCGGTGGCCGTGGACCCGGACAGTGCCCTTGAGCGCGAAGCCCGGGAACAGGGCTGGCCCGTGATCAGCCTGCGCTAACCGGAATTGTTTATGCGTTTTCTCTTTATGGCATTACTGGCCTGCCTGTTGCTGGCCTGCGACAACAACACCAGTGACGACGCCGGGTCCACACCCCAACCAGTCAGTGACGGCACTCTGACAGAGATTCCCGCTGCACAGTGGCAACAGCAGGCGGACGAACGTTTTACTGACACCGCAAAGGCATGG
Organism: Alcanivorax sp. HI0044; assembly: GCF_001634945.1. Classification (NCBI taxonomy): domain Bacteria; kingdom Pseudomonadati; phylum Pseudomonadota; class Gammaproteobacteria; order Oceanospirillales; family Alcanivoracaceae; genus Alcanivorax; species Alcanivorax sp. HI0044. The sequence continues at coordinate 87 of NZ_LWEZ01001673.1, read as the reverse complement.
CAACAGGCGCTAACCCGGTTCGAGCAAAACCCGAATGCAGAAAACCTGACCGCACTACGCGATGCCCTGGCGCAGTGGTATCGGCGC
>NZ_LWEZ01001672.1:0-870 GCF_001634945.1 Alcanivorax sp. HI0044 | reverse complement strand
CCGCCACCGGCGTTACCTGATTTTTCTTTCTTCCCACAAGGCACTCCCATGCTGTAAGCCTTTGATTCTAGCATTCCTTTTAAAGTCGGCCCAGCCTTCCTGGCCGATGGCACTATTCGATCTATACAGATAAAAACACGCTGTCTACCTTATAATCTTGAATTTGGTTGGTCATACAAATAAAGTCCAATGAATGCACTTTACTTGGGAGCGATCCAATGGCTCTGGCAAACCGCAAGATTGGTTACGACGAGGTTGTAACCCGTGACATTCACTTTCCCATGAACATCGAAAACGTGGCTCGCCACTGGTTTCGCAACGACCCGTGGTCCACTCACTGGATGAATGCCATTCTCGCCGCCGTCCCCGACGGTGAACGCTGGGTGATGAATTCTGCAAGACGGCAGCTTGGCAAGCTTGACGATCCAGAAGTGCTGAACGCAGCTAAAGAATTCATTCGCCAGGAGCGCATTCATGCTCGTGAGCACGATGAAATGAACGCCATCGGCGTGCAACACGGGGTTCCCATCGACAAGGTTGAAGGCGTGTTCAAGCTGATCCGTAAGCAACTCCAACACCGCCTCAGTGACGATATGCAGAGCTCCATCGCAGCGGCGTTTGAACATTTCACGGCCATTATTTCCTCGGTACTGCTTGAGCACCCGGAGCTGTTTGACGAAACCCACCCGGATTTGCGTGCCATGCTCTACTGGCACTTTGTCGAAGAAACCGAGCACAAGAGCGTCAGTTATGACGTCTTCGTCGATGCCAGTGGTGGTGGCTACCGCAGTTACCGACTGCGTATCAGTGGCATGCTACTGGCCATTGCCCTGGGCTTCCCCATTATGATCGGCAACCAGACCTATCTGC
>NZ_LWEZ01001671.1:0-683 GCF_001634945.1 Alcanivorax sp. HI0044 | reverse complement strand
CCAGTGCCGATCCCATCAGGGCGCCGACAAACCCCACGCTTTTATCGCCTTTTTTACGGGCCCGTTTGTGCACATAGTACAGATCCGGCACTACCGCGTAGCCGGTGGCGTTGGGGGTAAGGTCGCTGATGCGTTGGCGGATGTCACCGATTTTTGTGCCGGCCTGAATCAGGCGAATGGTTTCTGCGGCCAGCACGCCCTGCCCGGCAAACAGTGTCTGGCTATCGCTGACGCGAATACGAAAAGGGCCTTCCCGGCCGGCGGCTTCACGGACTTTTTTGTAGTCGGACAGGATTGCATGAGCAGCATCGGTGGCATTGTCGAAAATGGGGCTGCGACTCTTGGGGACAGTTTGCACCAGGGCGTAATCAAATTCGCCCACGGCCTGATCCAGTAACAGGGTGCGAATTTGTTCCACGGACGGTGGCGCAGTTTCTGCGTCATGGGTCTTGTCGACTTCGTGTCGGGCATAGAATTCCCGCGCCCGCTGTGGGTCCCGGTCATCCACATAAATTTCCTTGCCGATACGGATGGGAACCGGCATCACCAGAATGTTATTGGCATCAATAAAGTCTTTGGGAAGATCACAACCTGAATCCACAACCAGACCGATTTTCATTGTTATACGCCTTGCGAAGCCTGTGTGATTTCAGTCTAGAACGGGCGTTCCGGTATTGGCGTCT
>NZ_LWEZ01001670.1:0-3773 GCF_001634945.1 Alcanivorax sp. HI0044 | reverse complement strand
TGCGTTGCCGTGATCACCATGGCGGCCCAGGCCTTTGTGGAAGAGCGTACCCGGCGCGGTATCGAGGCGGCGAAGGTGGTGTTTTCCGATCCAGCCCAGAGAGAGAAATTGTCCCGATACCATGATGATAAAACAGACTGGGTGTTGGCTGCCTGGATTGATACCTGGTTGGGCGAGCCGTTTCGTGACTGGAATCTGGATCGTGTGTTGGCCTCCCTGCAGCGACCCTTGCTTTGTCTTCACGGTGACGCTGATGAATATGGGTCGGTAGCCCATCCGCAGCGGTTGTGCGACAAGGCTGCGGCCGAGGCGAGTCTGGTGATTTTTCCTGGTGGTGGACATTTTCCTCACAGGGAGAGTGAGGCCAGGGTGGTTGCGGCGATCGCCCGGTTTATAGAGAAGAGAGCCTGAGTCCGGCTAAGGACACTTATAGCATCGGCACCAGCCAGTTGCCCAGCAGCAGGCTGGCGCCTCCCAGGTAGCAGCTGCCAATTAGAATCGGGTCGGATTGCAGGGTGCGTCGTCGGGCGTGGTAGTACAGTCCTGCGGCCAGCAGGCACAGCGCAGCCAGGCCAACGGTTATTCCCATTATTGTTTGCATATCAGGATCCCGGAATCGTAGCGATTCCTTGTTGTAACGCCTCTCTGACTCAATGGTCAATGGCCTGAGTCGATAGCCAGGCAGGCGGCTGGCCGCTGATTCCTCGACTCAGCCAATAATGCCTTGGGCCTGCAGGTCTGCAAATTCCGCCTCACTCAAACCCAGCTCATCACGGAGCACGGCCTGGTTATGGCTGCCCACTTCGCCACCGGGCCAGCGGGTTTCGCCGGGGGTGTCCGCCAGCCGAGGTGTAATGGCCGGGACCTTGAGCGGTTTGCCGTTGATTTCCACCTGCTGGAACAGGCCGCGGGCCTGGAAGTGCGGGTCTTGCATCATGTCGGCCACGGAATAGATGGGGCCGGAGGGCACCCGGGCTTCTTCGAGTATGGCAAGGACCTGGTCACTGGGCAGGCTGCGGCACCAGCTGTCCAGCGCGGCGTCGATGGCCTCTTCGTGCTCCACGCGACCGGCGTTGCTGGCCATGGCGGGATCCTCAGCCATATCGGGGCGGCCGGCGGCGGTCATCAAGCGTTTGAAAATGGAATCGCCGTTGCCGCCGATCACCACGAACTTGCGGTCGGCGCAGCGGTAGGTGTTGGTGGGAACAATGCCGGTGACGGTGGAGCCGGCGGGTTCTCGGATGACGCCGGCCCCATCGAATTCCGGAATCACCCCTTCCAGCAGGTTGAACACGGATTCGTAGAGGGCCACATCCACGACCTGCCCCTGCTCACTGTTCTGTCGCTCGAACAGCGCCAGCAAAATGCCCAGCGCTGCGTGCAGCCCGGCGATGGTGTCGCCCAATGACAGGTTGGGGCGCACCGGGCGCTCGCCGGGAAAGCCGTTCACATAGCGCAGGCCGCCAATGCCTTCGCACACCGAGGCGTAGCCGGGTTTGCTGGCGTAGGGGCCGGTCTGGCCGTAGCCGGAAATGCGGGTATAAATCAGCCCCGGGTTGTCGGTGGCAAAGCTGTCCGGGCCCAGCCCCCAGGTTTCCATGGTGCCCGGGCGGAAGTTCTCGATGACCACATCGGCACCCACCATCAACCTGCGAGCCAGGGCCTTGCCCTGGTCGGTTTTCAGATCCAGGGTGACCGACTTCTTGTTGCGCCCCAGGCTGCGCCACCAGAACGAGGTGCCGTCCTCATCCAGTTTGCGCCAACCGCGAATCGGGTCGCCACCGGGGGGTTCCACTTTCACCACATCGGCGCCGAAGTAGGCCAGCAGGGTACCGGTAAAAGGCCCGGCGAGTAGCTGTCCCAGTTCGATAACGCGCACCCCCTCCAGGGGCTGGCGGCGGGATGAGGGTTGAGTCATGGAGCCTCCAGGGCAGTGGTTTTAACAAGCTCATAAGCCTAGCGGATTCAACAGGGCAGTGGCAGTGGCGCTGTTGACTGTAGCCATCGGCAAGGCGAGCGAATTGTGTCAGCCATGGCCGGGCCTATACAATCCGCGGCCAGCCACGAGGAAAACCCATGACCCCGGAACGTTACCGCCGCATCTGCGACACCCTGGACCGCCGCCAGCCTGACCTGACTGTGATCATGGATGGCGTGCACAAACCCCATAATATTGCTGCCATTGTGCGTACTTGTGACGCGGTGGGGATTCTTGATGTGCACGCGGTGCTGCCCAAGAACCGGGCCCGCATGGCGGCGGGTACGGCCATGGGCTCGCAGCGTTGGGTACAGGTGCATAAGCGCGATGAAAGCACCGACGTGATCCGTGAATTGCAGGGCCAGGGGGTGCAGGTGCTGGCGGCGCATTTGTCCGATGATGCAATTCCCTACCGGGAGGTGGATTACACCCGGCCAACGGCGCTGTTGTTGGGCACCGAAAAATTCGGCGTCAGCGACGAGGTGGCCAGCGTGGTGGATCAGAATGTGACCATTCCCATGATGGGCATGGTGGAGTCATTCAATGTGAGTGTGGCGGCGGCGATTATTCTTTCCGAAGCCTGTGAGCAGCGCCGGGCGAAAGGGTTTTATGATCAGCCTCGTGTGGACGCCGCTCGCTACCACGAGCTGCTTTTCCGGTGGGGCTATGCCCGTATCGCCCGTTTATGCGACGCCCACGGCGTGCCATACCCTGAGCTGGATGAAGAGGGGCAGGTGAAAGACAGCGCCGCGCTTACGGCGCTGTTGCAGAAGACCCAGACGGAGTCGTAGCGGCGGGTTTGCTTGCCGGCTTGGTGGCGGGGGGAGCAACCGGCCCCAGCGGTGTCGCTGTGGGGGCGTGGCTCACCTGCCACTGAAAGTCGCTGGCCCCGCCTTCGCCTACCCAGGCCGGGAACCACAGGGTGTTGTCCATGGTGGCGTAGCGCAGGCGGCGGATATCGATACCCTGATCGTTGGCCAGGGTGATCATCCGGGCCAACACCTGGCCATGATGAATCTGGTCCACCGCCGGGGTGGTATCGACGATGGCCTGGTGAACGATCTGGTTGAAGGTGTCGCGGGGGATGCCGGAGAAATTCATCCGGTCCAGATCCGCAATAAAGGCATCGGCCAACTCATCCACGGTGCCGATGCGACCATCGGCTTTCAACTCAGCCAGCTTCTTGTTGACCACTTCATCGTATTTCTCGAATGCGCCGTCCTGTTCGGCGGCGGCCAGGGCCACAATGGCTTCGCCCAGGCTGTCCATGTTCTGGAAGTCGAGCTTGGGGATCGCGCCCATCAGATCAATCACCGTATCGGGAATGCCTTCGCTCTGGAAACCCAGCCGCGGGGTGGCACCGGGATCGCGCTCGTACTTGGTGGTGCTGTTGGCATCATCCTCGTAGAACATGTTCATGGTCACGCCATCCAGAAAGGCATCGAACAGGCCGTTGGGCACCACCGGCATGTGGTTGCTGAAGAACATTTCCCAGCCCTGGTTGGAATCCAGGTGTAGCCAGTCGCCGGGCAGGCGAGTGGCGTTCATGCGGGTTTCGAAGTCGCTCATGGTGCCGTCCACGATCCCGTACTGTTTGTCGTCGTAGACGGAATCAAAGGTCAGCCGGGCGCCATCCAGGTTCTGGAAATCGATGGCAAAGTGAATGCGCGGCTCACGCAGGAACATCAGGAAAAACTTCAATACCTTCATGCTGCCGATGGCGAACCGGGAGGGAATGGTCACCGACTGTTCGTAGAAATCCACCTGGAATTTCTGGCTGAAAAAGGTAGGCAGA
>NZ_LWEZ01001669.1:0-1472 GCF_001634945.1 Alcanivorax sp. HI0044 | reverse complement strand
AAGCATCCCAATGGTCTGGTGCATCTCTCCCTGATCATCGACGGCGACGATATCAGCTACAGTTGCCCCGATGGTGCCCTGAAGAAAAAAACCACCTTGCCGGACAGCTACGAAGGCCCTGGGCAGGATGAGGATCGTTCTGATGTTTATCAGAATTATTATGCGGATGCGGGCTACCTGAGCTGGTACGAAAAAGACAATCCCTGCTCCGACAGTTACTACCAGTACAACGACCTGGCCAGCAGTACCCGCGCTTTCCTGGCCTCCAACCTGGGTCTGATCGCCAAACGCGGCCAGAACGATACCCTGCTGGTGGTGGCCACCGAGCTGGACAGCAACACCCCCGCCGAAGACGTGGTGCTCAAGGCCTATAACTACCAGCTGCAGCAGGTCGGCATGGGGCTTACCGATGCCGAGGGCATGGCCAGCCTCTCACTGGACGGATCCGCGTATTACCTGGAAGCGGTCAAGGACCGGGACAACGGCTACCTGAAACTGGCCCGCAACCGGGCCCTGCCCACCAACCAGTTCAACACCGGTGGCCAGCAAGTACGCGATGGACTGAAAGGCTTCTTCTACGGCGAGCGGGACGTGTGGCGCCCCGGTGATGACATTCACCTGACCTTTATTCTGGAAGACCAGGACAACACCATCCCCGACGGCCACCCACTGATGCTGGACTGGTTTGATCCCCGTGGTAACAAGGTGAAGAGCTATACCCTGGACAAGCCGGTGGGCGATTTTTATGCCTTCACACTACACACAGAAGAGGACGCGCCCACCGGGAACTGGCGTGCGGTGGCCCGGCTGGGTCAGCGTTATTTTGATACCCCGATTCGGGTGGAAGCGATCAAGCCCAACCGGCTGAAAATCGAGCTGGATCTGCCGGAAACGCTCTACACCAACCAAACCACCGACATTGGGTTATTTACCCAGTGGCTCAACGGTGCCACCGCCGCCAATTTGAAGGCCGACATGAAAGTGCGGGTGAGCGCGCGCACCACCCGTTTCGACGGCTACGACGCTTATCACTTCGATGACCCCACCCGAAAGCTCAGCAGTGAGCCGTTCACCGCCTTCGATGGCAACGTGGACGGGCAGGGTAACGCCACCGTGCCGCTCACGGTGAATGTGAAACAGACCCCGGGCATGCTGCGCGCCACCCTGACCACCCGCGTGTTTGAAAACAGCGGCGACTACAGTACCCAGATTCGCAGCGTGCCGGTGTACCCGTTCAAGCACTGGGTGGGCATGCGCATTCCCGAAGGCAGCGGCTGGGGCGGGGCACTGTCCCGAGAAGGGCTGCACGCCATCGACCTGATCAGCCTGGACAGCGACGGCAAGCCCGACGCCAGCCGGCCGCTGGATATCAGTGTCTACCAGATTGATTGGCGCTGGTGGTGGGACCGGGCCGGGGATGACCTGAGCAACTACATTAGTGACCCCAACACCAAACGCGTAGCCGATGCACA
>NZ_LWEZ01001668.1:0-928 GCF_001634945.1 Alcanivorax sp. HI0044 | reverse complement strand
ACACCTTGCGACATGTCTTGTTAATGAACAGCGTTTAACAAAACACACAACCACGCGTAAAACGAACCCCATGATCCATAACAAGGAGAATCATCATGGGTTTCAGGAACAGATTGACCCGCCTTTTTTCCGGTCTGGCTTTGCTGCTGAGCAGCGCGCTGACCACACCAGCCCTGGCCGCCGGGCTGATGACGCCAGCCAACAGCAGCCTGCCGCCGCTACAGATCCGCGAGCAACACGTCACCGTGGACGTGGAAGACGGCTACGCCATTACCGAAGTGGAGCAGGTCTTCCACAACCCCAATGATCAGGACCTGGAAGCCTACTACCGCTTCCCGGTCCCCGAGCGCGGCACCGTGGCCGAGTTCACCGTATGGATCGACGGCAAGCCGGTAATCGGCGAAGTGCTGGAAAAGCAGCAGGCCCGCCAGGTCTACGAACAGGAAAAAGCCGCCGGCCGCGAGGCCGGGCTCACCGAAAAGGACAGCTACAAGGCCTTTGATGTGCTGGTGCAACCGGTTCACGCCGGCCAGGACACCCGGGTACGGCTGGTCTACATGCAGCCTGCCTTTGTGGATACCGGCATCGGCCGCTATGTGTACCCGCTGGAAGAAGGCGGCGTGGACGAGAAGAAGCTGGCGTTCTGGACCGCCAACGACAGCGTCGAAGAGCACTTCAGCTTTACACTGAATCTGCGCAGCGGCTACCCGGTGGATGCCCTGCGTCTGCCCAAACACCCCCAAGCGCAGATCCAGCAACTGGGCCCGCAGCAATGGCAGGTCAAACTGGACAACCGCACGGCAACCGCCAGCAGTGAAGAAGAAACAAACAGCGAAAGCGCCAACTTCGCGCCCCCGGCCACCAATGGCCAGCCGGCCAATGCGTTCACCCTGGACCAGGACATCGTCGTCTACTGGCGTCACCAGCA
>NZ_LWEZ01001667.1:0-686 GCF_001634945.1 Alcanivorax sp. HI0044 | reverse complement strand
GCCCGCTCCGCGCAACAGGCAGGCCTGGAGATGATTGCCTGGTCCCTGGAACGCTCCGGGCCACTGGCCAACGGCGGAGGCTGGTACTATCAGAGCATCCCTTCTGCCACTAATAACGACGGCGATACCCTAGCGCTACTGGATGTACTGGCTCGTCAGGTGGGCGTCATCGGCGTGTTCTCCGACTGGCCAGCCACCACCACTTTTTATGCCAACTGCCTGCGGCAACACCGCTCGGCCCACCCGCACGCACAACAATAGCGCAGTTGCACCACACTTTACCCTGCGCCGCCCTGTAGCGGGGCTCCGGCCCCTCAGGCAGCCCTGAATTGGTGGCACGCTTTCTGCTTTGTACCACTCTACACACAGGCCGAGGAGTACGAGTATGGAATCCACCCCGGACCACCGTTGGCTGATGCAGTACAACATCGTTAACCTGGTCAACCAGTGTCGGCGCTTGATCCGCGCCGAGTTCGACGAAAGCCTTTCTCTTACGGACCCCCAACTGCGCTTCAAGCTGGCTCACTTTGCCGGCCATACCCGCTNCCAGGGTCTCCAACGGCTGTACGGCGAAATTCGGCTTGCACTACTCAACCTCGAAGGCGCCGACCCGGAACCACAGCTGCCGCCCGAACCAGCAGCACGACGCTACCGGGGACAAACGATCAGCCCAGCGCCCGAAACCC
>NZ_LWEZ01001666.1:0-1073 GCF_001634945.1 Alcanivorax sp. HI0044 | reverse complement strand
CGTTATAGCGTGCATTCCAAGGTACAGCGCCTGCCGGTGGAGCCGGTGAGCCAGGCCAGTGCCAATCAGCGGGCCGGGCGTAGCGGCCGCGTAATGCCGGGTATCTGTTTCCGCCTGTTTGACGAAGACGATTTTCTCAATCGGCCGGCGTTCACCGACCCGGAAATCCAGCGCACCAATCTGGGGGCAGTGATTCTGCAGATGGCAGACCTGCGCCTGGGCAAGGTCGAAGATTTCCCCTTTATCGAACCGCCGGATGGCCGGCTGATCCGCGATGGTTACCGGTTGCTGGATGAGCTGGGCGCGTTGACAGAAAAACAGACGCTGACCGCACTGGGGCGGCAGCTGGCACGTTTCCCGCTGGACCCCACTCTGGGCCGAATGCTGGTCGCGGCGGCGGAAAAGAAAGTGTTGCGCGAGGCCTTGATCGTGGTGTCCGCACTGGCCGCCCAGGATCCTCGGGAACGCCCCCATGATAAACAACAGCAGGCGGATCAGGCCCACCAGCCTTTCACCGACAAGGAATCGGATTTCCTGTTTTTTGTGAAGCTGTGGCAGTGGGCGGATTCCCAACGCGAAGCCCTGAGCCGCAACCAGTATGAGAAGCTGCTCAAGAAAACCTTCCTGTCTCCCACGCGAATGCGCGAATGGCGCGACACTCATCGTCAACTATTATTGCTGAGTAAAGAGCAGGGGTGGGAGCTGAACGCGCCAGTGGAATCCGGATTGCCGTTAAGAGAACCTGATAAGGCAAAGAGCAAAAACGGCGATAACGCTCCTCCGTCCCCGCTCTACGCGCCGCTGCATCAGGCGTTGCTTACCGGGTTGTTGGCTAATGTCATGCAACGCACGGAAGAGGGCGAATGGTTGTCGACGCGAAACCGCAAGCCCCTGGTATGGCCGGGGTCGTCACTGTCAAAGACCAAGGCGCGCTGGTTGATGGCGGCAGAGCAGGTGGAGACCAGCCGGTTGTTCGCCCGGACCGTGGCAAAAACCGATCCGTTGTGGATCGAACAGGCGGCAGGGCACCTGCTCAAGCGACAATATTTCGAGCCGCATTGGTCGAAAAAGCG
>NZ_LWEZ01001665.1:0-647 GCF_001634945.1 Alcanivorax sp. HI0044 | reverse complement strand
TTCACCAGGAAATCCACGTTCTCCACCCGCTGAACGGCAGCGGAATTCATGTCCGCCGAAAATTGCTGATCGCGAAAGACCGTAAACCCTTCTTTCAGGCTTAGCTGAAACCAGTCGCGACAGGTCACCCGGTTACCGGACCAGTTATGGAAGTATTCGTGAGCCACCACGGATTCCACCCGCTGGAACCCTGCGTCTGTGGTAGTCGAGGGGTGGGCCAGCACACAGGAGGTGTTGAAGATATTGAGGCCCTTGTTTTCCATGGCCCCCATGTTGAAGTGGCTGACCGCCACGATCATGTAGATATCCAGATCGTATTCGCGGCCATAGGCCTGCTCATCCCAGCGCATGGCGTTTTTCAGCGACGCCATGGCATGGTCCAGCTTGTCCAGATCACGGTGCTCAGCATACAGCCGCAATGCCACCTTGCGCCCGGATACCGTCACGAAGGTATCTTCCAGGCAAGACAGGTCACCGGCCACCAGGGCAAACAGATAACAGGGTTTCGGGAACGGGTCTTCCCAGGTCACCCAGTGGCGCCCCCCCTCTTCTCCCTGATCTACCGGGTTACCATTGGATAACAGCAACGGATAGCGCTGCTTATCCGCCCGCACCGTAGTGGTAAATCGAGACAGAACATCCGGACG
>NZ_LWEZ01001664.1:0-818 GCF_001634945.1 Alcanivorax sp. HI0044 | reverse complement strand
CGCCCACCACCCAGAACGTGAGCGCAAAACCCCAGGCCAGTAGCGCCTGGCCCCAGAAGAAAACCAGGAACACAGGCTGCGCTTTACTGCCCAGCACCTCGCGCATGGCCGCGTAACGGCCATCTTCAGCGTTTTCCTGACTCACTCGCTGAAAAATATGGCTACCCAACCGCAGCGACCACAACAATAACAACACCCCTGCCGCCAATCGGGGCACCAAGGCACCGTTTCCGGTTACCAGAAAACTCACGCCTACAATGCCCACCGACCAGGCCCAGAACACATCGACCCAACCGGCGTTGCGGGTCTGGCGTTGCTGTAACCACAGCACGGTAGCAACAATCAGCAAGGCGATAAGCAGCAAGTAATGGATTTCAGGCATGTTCGGTTTCCTGTTTTGTCATCGTCGCAACCTGCGCCAGCAACGGTACCGCTATGGCCCAACTGACACCGTAAACGGTAGCCAGCAACAGCCAACCCTGTGGCGCGGTCGCTGCCCCCAGGCGAATGCCCATGGTGACGGAAAAGACGCCGCCCAAGGCACCAAACAAGGCCGCCAGCACCGGACGGCCACACAGCCAGTTCAGGCTATAGCGAAAACTCACCGCAAAGCCCAGCCACAACGCCCAGACCCAATGCGGGGCCCACCAGTGTTGCTGCCAGTCGCGGTACTGCAACACATCCGGCAGCAACCACAACGGCTCCATCAACAAACACAACAGGCCACCGGTAGCGATCAGCAGCAGGTCCTGGCGCCACTGGCGTGTCAGCGTTACTTGCGCGGCGACCATGGCAATCAACACGCCCCAGGCCAGCAA
>NZ_LWEZ01001663.1:0-1375 GCF_001634945.1 Alcanivorax sp. HI0044 | reverse complement strand
ATTGCTGCATTCCGCCCGGCTGGCGTCCAGCTTACAGCGGATCTTGCGTTGCAGGGTCAGCATGGTGGCGTCGTAGTAGTCTTTGTTGCGTAGTTGCAGGCGGGCTTCCTGCATCATGATTTCATATTCCTTTTTGTCTTCCTGCGGAATCTGGATCATCCAGTGTTCCGGTACTTTTTCCGCTTCGATTTCCAGGCGTTCCATGATCAGGTGGTAACTGTTGTAGAACTCTTCGCGTACCAGTTGTGCCACTTCGTTGGGGAATTTGTCCTTGCGGCCGATTAGCTGCATGGTGATTTGCGCCAGCGGGTAATCAATGATGCCGCCGTCCGGCTCCATGCCTTTGTAGAGTTCCAGGACTTCGTAGGCAACCAGAGGGGCGGCCAGAACATCCACCACGCCGTTGTTGAATTTATTGGGTGCAGACACGATGTCTGACGCTACCGGTGTTGCCCCGATTTGCGAGACCATTTCAGCTTGTGTGGGGTCGTAATCAAGCACAGCCACACGCTTTCCTGCTGCATTGGCAAGAGTGTTGATGCTTCTGTCGTTCACGAAGACATAAGCGCCACCCGCTGGAGCCAGGCCCAAAATCACATATTCACCGCTCACCATTTTGTCGGCGCTCTTTGGGCTGGCCAGGACTTGCAGCAAAATCTTCATGTGCTCCTTGGTAGGGAGCGCGCCGATAGCATCAATGGTACCGGTGTATTTGTTGAACTGACGGCCCCGCAATCCGGTAATAAGCGCAGCATCACAAATGCCGGCCTTGAGATCTTCGGCAACCACGCTTTCGCTGGTGTAGGGCTGCACATCCAGGTCAACACCATATTGCAGCAGGCGCGTACGCTGGTCTTCGGCAGCCTTGAAAATTGGCCCGGCACGGCCAGCAATATCCCAAATACAAATGCGCCGTTTGAGTGGTTCTCCCTGGCTGAAGCCCGCGGCTTTCTGCATGGCCTTGATGCGATCATCCAGGCTGCGGTTCTGGTCGAAGGCAATGGCACGTAATTTTTCTGCCAGCGCGGGGGTGAGTTCCACGCCGGGTGCAAAGCGCTCCAGTTCGGCCTGTTGGGCGGGGGTCAGATCAAGGGTGTCATCGGCGTTGAGAGCCGTGCTGCCGATCAGCAGGGAAAAAAGGATGAAGTGACGAAGAAATCGCACGATAGCCTCCGTGGCTATTATTGTTTGTTGTTGGCATTCAGCGTTGGCCGGTTACGGCATGACTGTTTCGGCATTGTGGGCAGGTAATGGTCGGCGCGTCGCTGGCTTGCCAGCCGGTACCGGTGGCGGTGCCGCCAATCGGGCGGCTCGGCCGGTACGGAGAGCGGGGGGCGAGTGGCGTGAACAAAAAGCGGGTTATTATTTATTCGGT
>NZ_LWEZ01001662.1:0-618 GCF_001634945.1 Alcanivorax sp. HI0044 | reverse complement strand
AGGTGCGTCATCGGGATTTTTTTGCCAAGGGCGATGCGGAAAGGGCACTGAATCGTGGCCTGCTGGAACGTAGCTTTGCGCGGGTTTGTTTTGACAGTCGGGCTTTGTTTGCCGCCAGTGCAGAGGACCCGGCAACACGGGAGGCCCAGCGCAAGAAGCCCCGGCTGCCGGTGCATGTGTTGCCGGGCGAGGCGGCGCCGGTGATTCGTTATGTGGGTCACCCGGATTTACTGGCCAACCGGCCGTTTCTTGCGCCCTGGGTCGAGCGGGTGGCGTGCTGGATTGAGGCAGGCAAGCAGCCCTGTGCGTTTATTCACATGCCGGATAATGGCGACGCGCTGGCCCTGGCTGCATTGTGGCACGAGATGCTGACGGAACGTTTGCCGTGGCTGACACCGTTGCCGTTGGGGCGGCAGGTGAGTCAGCCAGGATTATTCTGAGATAACGCTGAGACAACAAAGAGGCGAGTTTCGAAGTGCAGAACCCGGCCGGGTTTCGTTACTCGCCTCTCGTTGCTGTCTGTTAATTCAGTGCGATGAGCGTGCCATCGCGGCGGCGGGAATTTTCCGCCCACACCAGCAGATCGTAGTAGCGGCGAATATGACGGACGTACACCAC
>NZ_LWEZ01001661.1:0-618 GCF_001634945.1 Alcanivorax sp. HI0044 | reverse complement strand
GCTTCTGGCAACGGTCCATGATCAACAGCTGGCCGTTTACCGCGGCCAGGCCGCCGGGCATGGTTAGTGTGCTGACCTCACTGCCCAGGCTGTGGCCCGCCAGGGTGAAGTGGTGCAGCCGTCGATCACCGAGGGTGAGCAGGGTGATACGCTCTCGGGTTTTGGCCAGTGAGGCGGGACCATTCAGGGGCAGGTCGCTCTCCAGCCAGGTTCTGGTTTCATTGCGGATATCCAGTCGCATCAGACGATGGCCATGTACATCCGCGATCACGGCATGATCACCATTGAGGACAAAATCGGCAGGTTCCAGCAGATCGGTCAGATCGATGTGGCGGGCCAGGGTTCCGTCGGGCCGGAACCAGCTTAGCCGGCGCTGACTGCGGTCCAGCAAGACGGCGTTATCACCGTCCAGGGCCGCGGCCACGATGCGGGTTTCGTTGGCTGCACCGGTGGTCAGGTTGATGGTACTGCCATGGCGATACCACAGGGCTTGCCGGCCATGGTCGCTGATCTGCAGGCGCTGGTTCTTCCCCAGGGCAATCGCTCGCGCCGCACTGACCAATTCCACGCGGGTTGCCGTGGTGCCAGCGACCAGAGGGGTGCTGAGCAGTATTCCGG
>NZ_LWEZ01001660.1:0-713 GCF_001634945.1 Alcanivorax sp. HI0044 | reverse complement strand
GTCATCGGTGGCGTACTGCTTATGCTCGAAACTGGCTTCGTTGATCGCCGGCATACCGTTAAAGCAGAACGCTGCCTTGTCGGCCACTTCCGACAAGGTCTCCACCCGCTGGCGCAAGTGCGGGATGATTTTCATGGCGTAATCACGGTTGTAAGCCCAGTCCAGCAGCGAGTCCAGAAATTGCTCATCGCTCTGATCGCGCAACCATTGGCCGTTCAGCCAGCTAAGTTTTTCCACATCGAACACCGGCCCCCCCAGAGACACACGCTGGATATCGAACGCGTCCTGCATCTGCGCCAGCGAAAATTTCTCGCTCTCATCCGGCATGGACCACCCCATACGGCCCAGGTAGTTGATCAACGCTTCCGGCAAATACCCCATGCGTTGGTAGAACAGGATACTGGTGGGGTTCTTGCGCTTGCTGAGTTTGGATTTATCCGGGTTACGCAGTAGCGGCATGTGACACAGCGCCGGCATTTCCCAGCCAAAATATTCATAGAGCAATTTGTGCTTGGGCGCAGAGTTAAGCCATTCCTCGCCACGAATGACATGGGTGATCTCCATCAGGTGATCGTCCACGATATTCGCCAGGTGGTAGGTTGGCATGCCGTCGGATTTCAGCAGAATCTGTGCATCGACCAGCGCCCAGTCCAGCTCGACCGTGCCACGCAGCATGTCCTGAATTTCACAGCGACCGTCCATGGGGACCCGCA
>NZ_LWEZ01001659.1:0-16715 GCF_001634945.1 Alcanivorax sp. HI0044 | reverse complement strand
ATTGCCTGGCGCTCGTAGGGCGCCAGTTGTGCCATGGGCTTGGCGGCCTTGTCGGCGGCGTCGATGGCCTTGTCGATGGTGGCGGCGTCCGCCATGGCCACGCGGGTGGCCACTTCACCGCTGTATTTGTCGGTGACATTCAGATCCTGGTTGGCGAAGACGGCTTCGTTGGCCAGGTAGTAGGGGTAGGCGTCTTTTAGCATGTCGGTTCCTTAAGGCGTTTCAGTGGGCCATGAGGTTTTTTTGGGGCTGTCTTTAACGCGTCGGACGTCAGACGTCGGACGTCCGACGCTACAATCAAAACCCCGAACGGCGCAGGCTGCTCGAGCCGTCCGGGTTGTACTCACAGTTTCGAGCTAAGATCCCGAATTTCCCGGTTGAGGATGCGGCTGTTGTCGCGGTAATCCACCATGCAGTCGATCACGTGGACGCCGCCTTGCTGGTAGCACTCTTCAATCAACGGCCCCAGGCCGGCGGTGGATTCCACGCGGTGGCCGTGGGCGCCGTAGGCGCGGGCGTAATCCACGAAGTCCGGGTTCTGGAAGTCCAGGCCGAAGTCCTGGAAGTCCATATCGTTCTGTTTCCACTTGATCATGCCGTAGCCGTCGTCGCGCAGAATCAGTACCACGATATCCAGCTTCAGGCGTACTGCGGTTTCCAGTTCCTGGCTGTTCATCATGAAGCCGCCGTCACCGACGATGGCCATGACGCGGCGGTCCGGGTGGACCATTTTCGCGGCCATGCCGGAAGGCAGGCCGGCGCCCATGGTGGCTAGGGCGTTATCCAACAGCACGGTATTCGGTTTGGTGGCCGGGTAGTTGCGGGCAAACCAGATTTTGTACATGCCGTTATCCAGCGTCAGGATGCCGTCTTCCGGCATGACCTTGCGGATTTCATCCACCAGCCGCTGCGGGCGAATCGGGAAGCTGTCGTCCTGAATGCCTTCATTGATGTGCTTTTGCAGCGCATCGCGGATGCGGTGGAAGTCCGAGAAGCTCCAGTGTTCCTGGGGATCCAGGCGCTCCTTGAGCTGCCACAGGCTGTTGGCAATGTCGCCGACCACTTCGATCTGCGGGAAATAGACCGGGTCCACTTGGGCGGAGTTGAAGTTGATGTGAACTACTTCGGCGCCGCCGGGGCGCATGAAGAAGGGCGGCTTTTCCACCACGTCATGGCCCACGTTGATGATCAGGTCGGCCTGGTCGATGGCGCGGTGTACAAAGTCGCCGTCGGACAGGGCGGTGTTGCCCAGGAAATGGGGGCCGGTTTCGTCCACTACCCCTTTGCCCATTTGTGTGGTGATCACCGGGATGCCCAGTTTTTCCACAAACTGGCGCAGCATCTTGCTGGTCAGCTTGCGGTTGGCACCGGCACCGGCCAGCAGCAGCGGCTTGCGGGCGCCCTTGATGGCTTCGATCGCCTTGCAGATGGCCTTGTCTTCGGCGATGGGGCGGCGGGTCGCGCTGGGCTCGGTGACCGGCATGGTGGAATGTTCGCGGGCGATATCTTCCGGCAGCTCCAGGTGGGTAGCGCCGGGGCGCTCTTCCTGGGCGAGACGGAAAGATTCGCGAATGCGGGTAGGGATGGAGTCGCCACTGACCACCTGCTTGGTGAACTTGGTGAGCGGGCGCATCATGTCCACCACATCAATGATCTGGAACTGGCCCTGTTTGCTGGTCTTGATCGGTTTCTGGCCGGTGATCATCACCATGGGCATGGCGCCAAGCTGGGCGTAGGCGGCGGCGGTTACCAGGTTGGTGGCGCCGGGGCCCAGGGTGGACATGCAGACACCGGCTTTGCCGGTAAGGCGCCCATAGGTGGATGCCATAAAGCCGGCGGCTTGTTCGTGACGGGTGATAACCAGCTTGATATTGGAGCCGCGCAGCGACTCAAGCAGGTCCAGGTTTTCTTCACCGGGAATGGCAAAAACGTGCTCTACCCCTTCCGCTTCCAGGGCGCGAACAAACAAATCCGATGCTTTCATGACTCTTTGTCTCCAGTTGATCCCGTCGCCGGCTGTTGGCCGTGTCGGGTTCCACGATGCGTGGCTGTAAAATTATCATCGCGGTTAATGCAAGGATGGTGCCGCTTTTTCCTTGTTCTGGTGCATAAACTGCGCACTTAAAGGGTGCAGCACCTCCAAGTCGGGCTTCACTATAGCGCGCTCGGGGGGCAGGCCGGTATGGGGTTAATGAATCTGTTTTATTTAAAAATGTGATGATAAACCGTTGGGGCGAACACAAAACGAGTGAGAATCCGACTTGTTCTCCCCAGAGTGGAAGGGCAGAGTCTGCGCAATAACGAATCAAGGCGAAAACGCCCGGTCAGCCAGCGAGAGAGACAGCTATGAAGAAAACCGGATTGTGGGTATTGGTGATCATTGTTGCCCTGATCGTGTTGGCCGTGGCGGGTGTGCATCGCTGGTTTAACCCGCCGGCGCCAGCGGCGCAGCTCTTTTTTAATGGCACGGTACTGACCATGGACCCGCAACAGCCGGTGGCGGATGCCATGCTGGTGAAGCGGGGCGAGATTGTGGCGCTGGGTGAGGTCGAGGTGTTGCGCCGGCAGGTCAGCCGGGATGTGGCGGTGATCGACCTGGAGGGCGGTACACTGATGCCGGGGTTTATTGAAGCCCATGGACATTTCCCCGGTGAAGGATTGTCTGCGGTGGCGGTGGATGCCAACAGTCCGCCGATTGGTGATTTGTACAGCATCGACACGCTGCTGGAGCGTTTGCGCCTGCTGGCCCAGCGCCGCCCGGAAGGCATGCTGCTGGCGTATGGTTTTGATGACACCACCATCGGCGAGCAGCGCTATCCCACCCGGGCAGAGCTGGATGCGGTGAGCAAAACGCGGCCGATCATGGTCATGCATATTTCCGGGCATCTGGGCGTGGTTAATTCCGCTGCGCTGGAAAGCATGGGCATCAAGGAAGACGTTGAGGACCCGCCGGGCGGATTTTATGGTCGCGATGAAAGCGGTCGGCTCAATGGCCTGCTGGCGGAAACCGCGTTTAATCCGGTGCGTAGCCAGGCGTTGAAATTGGCACCCCTGGACGGCTTGAAGGTGTTGTCCCGGGCGTCGCATATTTATCTGTCGCGGGGTATCACCTTTGCGCAGAACGGCCTGGCGGACCCGGCGGCTATTCGGGCCCTGAAGCCGGCATTACAGTTCGGGCTGATCCCCCTGCGCCTGAGTGTCTGGCCCAACGCAGAGGCGGAAAAACTGCGCCAGGCGGGTGACATCTCCATACCGCAGGGGGAGCGCAGCCATCTGGGGCCGGTCAAGCTGGTCAGTGATGGCTCATTACAGGGTTATACCGGGTTTCTCGGGGCGCCGTATTACACCCTGCCGGAGGATTACCCGACGGACTATCTGGGGTTTCCTACGCGGTCTCAAGCAGCGCTTAGCGCCCAAGTAAAACAGTTTCATTGCCAGGAGCGGCAAGTGGCCGTGCACGCCAATGGTGATGCGGCTATTGATCTGAGTCTGAACGCCATTGCCGGCGCCCGGGCTGCCTGCCCGCAGGTGCGGGTGCAACCGGTATTGATTCATGCACAGATGGCGACTCCGGCGCAGTTGCAGCGCATGGTGGCGCTGGATGTGATTCCCTCGTTCTTCAATACCCATGTGTATTACTGGGGCGACCGGCACCGGGATGTTTTCCTGGGGCCGGAGCGGGCTAGCCGGATCAGCCCGCTGGCGGAAGCGGAGCAAGCCGGGCTGAGCTTTACCTTGCATGCGGATTCGCCGGTAGTGCCCTTTGAGCCGCTGCAGCTGGTGTGGAATGCGGTGGAACGCGAGACCGCCTCCGGGGCGTTGCTGGGGCCGGAGCAGGCTGTGGATGTGGACCGGGCGTTGCAGGCAGTGACCGTGGATGCGGCCAGGCAGCTGGGGGTGGCAGATCAGGTAGGGCAGTTGCGCCTGGGTATGCGTGCGGACCTGGTCTGGCTGGACCGGGATCCGCGGCAAGCGATTGGCGACTGGGAATCGATCCAGGTGCGGGGCACCTGGGTTGGCGGGGTTCGTCGCTACCCGGATGGGCAAGCGGACGAGAGAGGGCAAGCGATGTAGCCCTGTGTGCGCAGAGCCCTTTTTCAGGTGCTCTGCGAAAGCGGTCTGCGCGCTGCTAGTGCCAGGTCCCTTCCAGATTCTCGCACTGATCGAGAAATTCCTCGGCGCTCATTTCCACCGTATTCGGGTCCAGATGTGAAGCCACTTGTTCTTTCAGCTGCCCGACCACTTTGGACATGACCGTCAGGGTTTCTTCCACCTGCTCGATAGTTTCCAACAGGTCTTCGGCTTCTTGCTGGTAATCATCTCTGTCGTCGTAATCGCTCATGCGAAGCCTCCTGCAGTTGGGATGAGCCTGTTCTTGCCGAGGCTCGGTCCAATGTTGCCAACGATGGCAGCGTAAAACAAACGGGAAATCCCCTGAGCTGGTTAAACTTTGAGCGCTTGTGATGGATGGTCAGGAGTATTTTACGAACGGCTCCAAATGCACCCTCGGAGAGTCTGCTTCAGGTGAGGTTTACTGATCCTTCTCGCGTACAGGCACGCTCCCACATGGAGATTCTGGGGATTAAATTAAGACAGGAGCTATTCTTATGCTTTTCCCCGGGTTGCCCGCATATGCGGCAGGTGTACTGGATCGTTTGGGAATAGATGAACAGACATGGCTTGCGCATATGAGACTCCGGCGGCAACGGCTGCCGATTGCTCTGGGTGCACTGGATAAGCTGAAAGAGTAGGCACAAATGACAGGACGTAAATGGATTGCGGGGCAGAGCCTGGTGGATGGTAGTTGTTGTTTTTGCTGTTTAAATTTATGCGTGTCCCGTGGTTCCCTGCCAATTCGATGGGACTTACGGGAATATTCACGCCAACCGTTTTGAATGATGGGAAGGAAGCTCCGGGTCAACGGAAAGAGTCTGGCTGACTCGGGGCATTCTTGGGAGTCGGGAAAAAAACGGAGGAAAACAACGGGACACTCAGAGCGCCTGTCAAACCTGGCGGTAAATCAAGCGGTGTAAGGTGTAAGTCCGCAATTCGGCAAGGGGGCTGCTATCTGCTTGTGGAATTCGTTGACCACTACACGATGGTTTTTGGTGTGCCGTTTATGGGTGGTTCGCGCCTCGAGAGACGCTCCTGCAGATGGTCAATAGGGCATTGCTCCGTACACAAAAAAGGGCGCCGAAGCGCCCTTTTGTCGTTATTCCCAGGAAAGGGCGCCGCCCACCTGGTATTCGGTAACCCGGGTTTCGAAGAAGTTTTTCTCCTTGCGCAGGTCCATGATTTCGCTCATCCACGGGAAGGGGTTGTTCACGCCCTTGAACTGTTCCGGCAGGCCCAGCTGGGCCAGGCGGCGGTTGGCGATGAACTGCAGGTACTCTTCCATCATGGCGGCGTTCATGCCGAGTACGCCGCGTGGCATGGTGTCGCGGGCGTACTGGATTTCCAGCTCGGTGCCTTCCAGAATCATCTGGGTGGCTTTGTCGCGCATGGCCTGATCCCACAGGTGTGGATTTTCCAGTTTGATCTGGTTGATCACATCTACGCCGAAGTTCACGTGCATGGATTCGTCACGCAGGATGTACTGGAACTGCTCGGCGACACCGGTCATCTTGTTGCGCCGACCCATGGACAGGATCTGGGTGAAGCCACAGTAGAAGAAGATGCCTTCCAGTACGCAGTAGAACGCGATCAGGTTTTCCAGCAAGGCCTTGTCGGTTTCCACGGTGCCGGTGGTGAATTCCGGGTCGGACAGGTCGCGGGTGTACTGGATGCCCCACTGCGCTTTCTTGGCGACGGAGGGGATCTCCTGATACATGTTGAAGATTTCGCCTTCGTCCATGCCCAGTGATTCGATGCAGTACTGGTAGGCATGGGTATGAATGGCTTCTTCAAAGGACTGACGCAGGATGTACTGGCGACATTCCGGGTTGGTGATCAGGCGGTAGATAGCCAGCACCAGGTTGTTGGCGACCAGGGAATCGGCGGTGGAGAAGAAGCCCAGGTTGCGTTTGACGATGCGACGCTCGTCGTCGGTGAGGCCGTCGGTTTTTTTCCACAACGCCAGGTCGGCGTTCATGTTCACTTCCTGGGGCATCCAGTGGTTGGCGCAGCCATCCAGGTATTTCTGCCAGGCCCAATCGTATTTGAACGGGACCAGCTGGTTCAGGTCGGCGCGGCAGTTGATCATGCGCTTGTCGTCAACTTCCACTCGGCCGGCGGTGCCTTCCAGTTCGGCAAGGCCTTCCTCGATGTCCATCTTGGCCACGGCGGCCTGGGCGCGGGCTACCGCTTCTGAAGCGGCTCGGGCTGCGGCGGTGTTGTCTCGTCGCTGTTGCTCGATTCCATCATCCGCAGAACTTCCCGCTCCCGGTGCTTTAGCTTCAGGTGCCGCTTGGTCAGATACCGTCTCAGATTGCGGCGGCGTTGCGGTTGCGGGCTGCGGTTTGGCGACAGGCGTCTCTTGCGCATTAAATTCGTCCCAGCTCAGCATGTGTTCTCTCCATTCTTTCAAGGGTGGCGCGATGGCGTCACCGGTGGTGCATTCTTTAAGTGGCCTGATGCTGGATGCCTGACGCCGGACGCATGAAGAAAGGCGTGCGTTGAGCGTCCGGCATCTGGCGTCCGGCGTTTATTGGCAGGCTTCGCAATCCGGATCATCGATGGAGCAGGCCTGGGGTACGTCGGCGGCTTGGCCGAATTCTGCGGCTGGCTCTTCCACCTTGGAGGAAACCCGGTTCAGCTTGCCATCATTGANGGTGGACTTTTCGGTCTGCGTGGCGCCGATGGCGCGCAGGTAGTAGGTGGTTTTCAGTCCCAGCAACCAGGCCATCTTGTAGGTCACGTCCAGCTTTTTGCCGTTCGCTTCGGCGATGTACAGGTTCAGGGATTGAGCCTGGTCGATCCATTTCTGGCGACGGCTTGCGGCTTCCACCAACCAGCGCGGCTCCACTTCAAAGGCGGTGCGGAACTGTTCTTTCAGGTCTGCCGGAATCCGTTCGATGGGCTGCGCGGAGCCATCGTAGTATTTCAGGTCGTTGACCATCACGTTGTCCCACAGGCCGCGCTCTTTCAGGGCGCTGACCAGGTACGGGTTGACCACGGTGAACTCGCCGGACAGGTTCGATTTCACGTACAGGTTCTGGTACGTGGGCTCGATGGACTGGGAGACCCCGGTAATGTTGGCGATGGTCGCGGTAGGAGCGATGGCCATGACGTTGGAGTTACGCATGCCTTTCTTGGCCATGGCGCGCACGCTGTCCCAATCCAGAGTCTGGCTGCGATCGACTTTGCAGTAGTCCTCGCCACGCTGTTTGACCAGGATCTCGATGGAGTCGATGGGCAGTACCCCCTGGCTCCACAGGGAACCGTCGAAGGTCTGGTAGGCGCCGCGCTCTTCGGCCAGTTTGGCGGAGGCCTGGATGGCGTAGTAGCTCACCGCTTCCATGGAGTTGTCGGCAAACTGTACGGCGCCTTCGGAGGCGTAGCTGATGCCTTGCTTATACAGGGCGTCCTGGAAGCCCATGATGCCCAGGCCCACCGGGCGGTGCTTCATGTTGGAACGCTCCGCCTGGGGCACGCTGTAGTAGTTGATGTCGATCACGTTATCGAGCATGCGCACGGCGGTGTTGATGGTGCCTTGCAGCTTCTCGATATCCAGGCCGTTTTCGTCCACGTGCTGGGCCAGGTTCACGGAACCCAGGTTACACACGGCGATTTCTTCCTGGTTGGTGTTCAGGGTGATCTCGGTGCACAGGTTGGAGGAGTGCACCACGCCCACGTGCTGCTGCGGGCTGCGCAGGTTGCACGGATCCTTGAAGGTGAACCAGGGGTGGCCTGTTTCAAACAGCATGGAGAGCATCTTGCGCCACAGGTTGATGGCGGGCAGACGCTTGAACAGTTTCAGTTCGCCACTGCGGGTTTTGGCTTCGTATTCCAGGTATGCCTTCTCGAACGCTTCACCGTACAGGTCGTGCAGGTCCGGGGTGTCGTTGGGGCTGAACAGGGTCCAGTCTTCTTCGTTGATCACACGCTTCATGAACAGATCGGGAATCCAGTTGGCGCTGTTCATGTCGTGGGTACGACGGCGGTCGTCACCGGTGTTCTTGCGCAGCTCGAGGAATTCCTCGATGTCCATGTGCCAGGTTTCCAGGTAGGCACAGACGGCGCCTTTGCGCTTGCCACCCTGGTTAACGGCCACGGCGGTATCGTTGACCACTTTCAGGAAGGGGACGACACCCTGGGAGCGACCATTGGTGCCCTTGATGTAGGCGCCCAGTGCCCGCACCGGGGTCCAGTCGTTACCCAGGCCGCCGGCAAATTTGGACAGCATGGCGTTGTCCTGGATGGCGCCGTAAATGCCGTGCAGGTCGTCGGGCACGGTGGTCAGGTAGCAGCTGGACAGCTGCGGGCGCAGGGTGCCGGCGTTGAACAGGGTCGGCGTGGAGCTCATGTAGTCGAAGCTGGAGAGCAGGTTGTAGAACTCAATGGCGCGGGCTTCGCGATTGTCTTCTTCCACGGCCAGGCCCATGGCTACACGCATGAAGAAACACTGGGGCAGCTCGATGCGGGTGTCGTTGTGGTGGATGAAGTAGCGGTCGTACAGGGTTTGCAGGCCCAGGTAGGAGAACTGCAGGTCGCGGTTGCCATCCAGGGCGGCACCCAGCTTGTCCAGGTCGTACTCGGCCAGTTGCGGAGACAACAGTTCCAGCTCGATGCCTTTGCCGATGTATGCTTTCAGCGCTTCACCGTAAAGGGCGTTCATTTCATCGTGGCTGGCGCGCTCGGCTACATTCAGGAACTGCAGGGCTTCGGCGCGAATCTTGTCCATCAGCAGGCGGGCGGTGACCTGGGAGTAATTCGGCTCCACCTCGATCATGGTACGGGCGGTGATCACCATGGAGGTGTTCACGTCGTGGATAGACACCCCGTCGTACAGGTTTTTCACGGTTTCGGTGATGATCTTGTCGGCGTTGACATCGCTCAGGCCGGAGCAGGCCGCACGAATCAGGTGCTCAAGGCGGGCCATGTCCAGCGGTGCCTTGCTGCCGTCTTCCATGGTGACAGACATATCCACCTGGTGGGTGGGGGCGGGCAGGTCGCTGCTGTGTTCGGCGGCGCGTTTGGAGGCCTGCTGTTCACGGTACAGTACATAGTCACGGGCGACTTTCTGTTCGCCGTTGCGCATCAGGGCCAGTTCGACCTGGTCCTGGATTTCTTCGATGTGGATGGTGCCACCGGAAGGCATGCGACGCTTGAAGGTGGCGCTGACCTGCTCGGTGAGGCGCGCCACGGTTTCATGGATGCGGGACGATGCAGCGGCGGTGCCGCCTTCCACAGCCAGGAATGCCTTGCTGATGGCGACGGTAATCTTGTCGTCATCGTAGCTCACTACCTTGCCATTACGCTTGATCACGCGCAGCTGGCCGGGGGCGGTGCTGGCAATACTTTGATCCTGGTCGTTGCTGTCGCTGGCAGGGGAGCCGGCGTTCTGTGGGTTTTGGCTCATATCCGTCTGCATGGTGCCCTCTCCGTTGTTTGTGCTTTCGCTGTCTGTTTTGTGTGTTGTGGGCGTGGCAGCTTCACCACGCAAAACGCCACGACCCAGGGCCATGGCGTGTTAAATCGTGTCGTGGGTGGTGCATGGTGGTATCGCGAGCGCGCGAACCACAATATATTGTGTCTTATCCATGACGTTATTCTTTCCCCTTCTTGTCGGTAAAAGGCTAAATCGCTGATGCGATTGCACTTTTCCACGCTGTAGACTGTTTTGTCCTGGGGCGGCGTCCGTTTTACAAAAACCCAACATCTTGGGGTCGGCGCCTGAATTCAGTACAAGTTATAGTTGTCCCCGCTTTTTTGCAAGCACTTCGCCTGGGGAAATCTTGTGGATAACCTGTGGGGCGATGTGGGTGCATTGCGAGTGCTTTTTTTCTGTGCAGGCGCACACTAGATATAGTGTTTGTCAATGGGAAAAAACGGTCACAGGCTGTTCTGTGTCAAGGGCCCGTGGGCCCCACGCAAAAGCGGGGTATGGCGGTTGTTTGTACGATGAACAGGCCGAGAGGTTGCCGTGCACAGCGTGTATGCGTATAAACATCCGATAGGGATACGTTTGTTACAGTTCGCCGGGTTGGCGCTGAAACAAAACGACAATAACGATACAAATTCAAAAGGATAAGGACGGGATGACAACGGTGCAGGATAACCCGCCAGCCATCATGATCGTAGAAGACGACGAGCGTCTTGCCGATTTAACCTGTGAATATCTGCAAAGCAACGGCCTGGATGTCACGGTAGTGAGCGACGGCGAAGAAGCCATTCGTCGCATCCGTGCGGAACAGCCCGATCTGGTGGTGCTGGATCTGATGCTGCCCGGGGCCGACGGCCTGACGGTATGTCGTGAAGTGCGCAGTGCCTATAAGAATCCCATCCTCATGCTGACCGCTCGTACGGATGACATGGATCAGGTGCTGGGGCTGGAAATGGGCGCGGATGACTACGTGGCCAAACCGGTGAAACCCCGCGTGTTGCTGGCACGGATTCGCGCCTTGTTGCGCCGGGTGGAAACCGACAGCGAACGAGACAACTCACCGGCCCGCCTGGAATTTGGTGCCCTGGTGATCGACAACTCGGCGCGGGAAGTGACCCTCGCGGGTGAGTCGGTGGACCTGACCAGCGCCGAATACGACCTGCTTTGGTTGCTGGCGTCCAATGCGGGCACGGTGCTCTCGCGGGAGACGATTTTCGAGAAACTGCGTGGCATTCAATATGACGGCCAGGACCGCTCTATTGATGTGCGTATTTCCCGGATTCGCCCGAAAGTGGGGGACGACCCGGAAAATCCCAAGCGCATCAAGACGGTGCGTTCCAAGGGCTATCTGTTCGTCAAGGAAATCGGCGCGGCATAACGGCTGTTTTGGCCGTCGCGGCGCAGGGATGACGCTGGGTGACGTTTGAATAGTATTTTCCTGAGGCTCTACGGGGGCTTGTTGCTGGCGCTGTGTTTCATCGGCGCCATCACCTATGGTGCCGTGGAGCTGGTGAACAGCTACCGATCTGATCTGTACCGGGAAAAAATGGCCCGCGGTACCTTTTTCCTTATGGCGGAGGGCTACCAGCGCTATGAAGCCGGGGATCGCGATCGCTGGAGCCAGGTACTCAGCAAGCTGTTCAGTGCCGAGATATCCCTGAAATCCCGCGAGGAACTGGCGCTGGGCTACCGGGAGAAGCTGCACCTGGAAGACGGCCTGGTGGTCATGCGTCTGAACGACGATGAAGGCTACGCCGACATTCTGTTCCAGATCCCCGACGAAGATGCCTATATCAACACACGTATGACCAAAGTGTCCGAGCAACAGGCGCGGGCTACGGCAGTGTTGATTCTGAATCATTTATCGCATTTTCAGGAATCCGAGTGGGCTCCGGCGCTGGCGGACCTGCAGCATCAGTTTGGTTACCCGCTGACACTGGTTCAGCGTGATGACGTCTCCCTGGATGGCGAGCAGGAGCAGCGACTCAATCGCCGCGAAGTGGTCATCGCCCTGGATGACAGTACTCGCCGTGATTCCAGTATTCGTATTTACGCTCCGGTGGCGCAGACCGGCAAGCTGTTGGTGATTGGTCCGCTAAGCCTGTTTGACCAATTCCCCATTGAGCTGTTGATCATTGCCGGGGCGACTAGCCTGTTGGCGGTGGCATTGGCAACCTACCTGCAGGTGAGTCCGTTGCAACGCCGACTCAAGCAGCTCGACAATGCCGTGAGCCAACTTGGCAGTGGTGATCTGGGCGCCTACGCCAATATTGAAGGCAGCGACGCCATCGGCCAGGTGGCCGCCACCTTTAATGGCATGACGGCGCACATTCGCCGGTTGATCGAATCCCAGCGGGAGATGACCCGGGCGGTGAGCCATGAACTTCGCACTCCGGTGGCACGTCTGCGTTTTGGCCTGGAGATGCTGGCGGATATCGAATCGGCTGAGCTGCGTCGGGAAAAGCTCAATGCCATGGATCTGGACATCGAGCAGCTGGATCAGTTGATCGACGAAATTTTGACCTATGCTCGTCTGGAGCAGGGCACACCCAATATCGAATTCCAGCCGGTGGTGATTGGCGAGTTGTGCGAACAACTGCGCGATGAGCTGGAAACCATCCGCGATGAAACGGTCATCACCGTGATCAATCCGTACCCGACCCTGGAAGTGGAAGCGGAAGAGCGTTACCTGCACCGGGTGTTGCAGAACCTGGTGACCAATGCCTTGCGCTACGCGAAAGCACGTATCGTCATGCGGGTGGAGGAGAGCGAGGATCTGGTGGTGATCCATGTGGACGATGATGGTCCGGGTATTCCGGAGCATGAGCGCGAGCGCGTGTTCAAACCCTTTGCCCGGCTGGATAAAAGTCGTCACCGGGCCAGCGGCGGGTATGGTTTGGGGCTGTCCATCGTGAAGCGGATTGTGGACTGGCACGGCGGAGAGATTCGCGTGGAAGAAAGCCCGGAAGGCGGAGCCCGGTTTACCGTAAGCTTGCCCAAGAGCCAGCAAGGCCAGCATGTGCTGGGTCGGATGAGTGGATAGTGCGCCGGGCACCAGATACCGGACGATATCGAAAACCGTAATCGAACCCGGCTGCAGTGCGCGAGCTGTGCGTCAGGCACCCGGTGCCAGGCGATATATAGCCGATAAGGTCTATAAGGTTGTCCGTTATCGTGCAATCTGTCATCGGACCTTCATTTAAAATGCGTCTCCCGACGCCCTCCGGGACGTCTGCCTGATCCAGCCACCAATACTGATAACAGGATTAGCCGAGTCATGTCTTACATCCTATCCATCGACCAGGGCACCACCAGTTCCCGCGCCATCGTTTTTGATGCCAGTGGCCGTGCCTGTGGGCAGGCGCAGAAAGAGTTTCGCCAGCATTTTCCCCAGGATGGCTGGGTGGAGCACGATGCCATGGAGATCTGGAATGACACCCTGGCGATGTGCCAGCAAGCCTTGCGCAATGCCCGGGTGGAGGCACAGCAACTGGCCGCTATCGGTATCACCAACCAGCGAGAAACCACCGTGCTGTGGGACCGGGAAACCGGGGATCCGCTGGCCAAAGCCATTGTCTGGCAGGATCGCCGTACAGCCGCCACCTGTGAAAGGCTAAGGGATCAGGGGCATGAAAGCTGGGTGCGCAGCAAGACGGGCCTGCTGTTGGATCCTTACTTTTCGGCCACCAAGCTGGCCTGGTTACTGGATAACGTGGCGGGTGCCCGCCAGCGTGCTGAGGCCGGTGAGTTGGCATTTGGCACCATTGATAGCTGGCTGCTGTGGCAGTTGACCCGCGGCAAGGTGCACGCCACCGATGCCACCAATGCCTCGCGGACGCTGTTGTTCAATATTCATGAACAATGCTGGGATGAGGAGCTGCTGGCCTTGTTCAATGTGCCGGCTTCAGTGCTGCCGGATGTGCGCGACAGTGCCGCCGACTTTGGTACCACCTGCCCGGAATTGTTGGGCGCGGCCGTGCCGGTGGCGGGTATTGCCGGGGACCAGCAGGCGGCTCTGGTCGGCCAGGCCTGTTTTTCTCCGGGGATGGTGAAAAGCACCTATGGCACCGGCTGCTTCATGGTCATGAATACCGGCGAGGCAGTGGAATCCCATAACCGGTTATTGACCACCGTGGGCTACCGCCTGAACGGCAAGACCACCTATGCCCTGGAAGGCTCCATTTTTGTGGCGGGTGCGGCGATCCAGTGGCTGCGTGATGGCCTCAACCTGATTCGTGATGCCAGTGAAACCGAAGCGCTGGCCCGCCGTGCCGGTTCCGCCGGTGGCGTGTATCTGGTGCCGGCCTTTACCGGCTTGGGGGCGCCCTGGTGGGACCCCCATGCACGGGGCGCGTTGCTGGGCCTGACCCGCGACACGGGTATTGCCGAAGTGGTAACCGCAGGGTTGGAAGCGGTGTGCTACCAATCCCGGGATCTGCTGGATGCCATGGCAGCGGACTGTGGCACTCGGCCCACCACTCTGCGGGTGGATGGCGGAATGGTGGTGAACAACTGGCTGAGCCAGACCCTGTCGGATGTGCTGGGCGTCTGTGTGGATCGGCCGGTGGTCACCGAAACCACCGCCCTGGGAGCGGCCTATCTGGCGGGTCTGGGGGTGGGCTTGTATACATCGCTGGAGTCCGTGGCCGAGCAGTGGCGTTGTGAGCGGGAGTTTTCCCCGGCGCTGGACGAGGCGGAGCGTCAGAAACGCTACCAGGGTTGGCGGGATGCGGTGGCCCGGGTCTGCCAGTCCTCCCCGGATTCATCAAGCCGCTAAAGTGCATAAAAATCAGAAGGTTCGGTGCGGTAAAATCCGTTTTACAACGATGAGCGGTTCCGTTTAGGGGATGGCCAAACTGTGACGGAGTAGGCATTTGGTATTACTATTGGTTCAACAATAATACTATTATGCTACTAGTTGGTGCGATCGATAGTGGGGATGATCGCACCAAATCGGGAAATCCGGCATGGATCAAACGTTAACGTTCCACCCTGTGGCCTTGCAGTCGCAGCGATTACGCCGGGTGCTCTTTGCCATCCTGGCGGGCGGCAGTGCCCATACACTGCTCTGCTGGATCGCTTTGCAGCTGGACTTTTTCCGCGGTGGGGAAGCCCTGTTCTACTCCCTTTTTGCTGCCCTCTGGGCCGGCCATATCCTGTTTGTCTTGTTTATGCTGGTGGGCCTGAACCGCCGGCTTTCCGAACCTTCCATGATCATGCCGCTGATGGTGTGGTCAACCACCGGGTTATTGGTCACTGCCCTGGTCGTCGATCAGGTGCGTCTGTGTGTCATGTTGATTTTCTTCGCCATCGTCCAGATGGGGGTGTTGCAGGCTTCGCTCCGGCAGTTCATGGCTCTGGCAGGGTATTGCGTGCTGGGGTACGCGCTCGTGCTGGGGGTGGTTTGTGTGTACTGGCCGGAAGTGGTGGACGTGCAGGGCGAGTGGATTCAGTGGGGCCTGTTCAGTGCCATGGTACTGGCCGCCATGCTGGTGGCGTCGGAGATTTCCACCATTCGGTTCCAGTTGGGTAAGCGTAATCAGCAGCTGGCAGAAATTGTTGAGCGTATTCACGACATGGCGGTAAAAGACGAGCTGACCGGGTTCTACCGCCGTCGCCATGCCATGGAGCTGCTGAGCAAGGCGTGCGGGCAGTCTGCCCGTGGCGCGTATCAACTGGGTGTGGTGTACCTGGACCTGGATCATTTCAAGAAAACCAACGATCAGTATGGCCATGGCATGGGCGACCTGGTGTTGCAGCGTTTTGCGGATGTGACACGGCGCCACCTGACCAATCAGGATTTCGCCGCCCGTCTGGGCGGGGAAGAATTCATGCTGGTGTTGCCGGTGAGTGATCCGGAGGAAGCGCGCAATCTGGTGGAGGGTATTCTGCTGGGCATGCGCAGCCAGCGTTTCAAGGACGCTCCCGGGTTGGCGGTCACGGTTTCCGGGGGGCTGGCGATGCTGAATCCTGGCGAAACGCCTGCGCAGTTGATCAAGCGGGCGGACCAGGCGCTGTACCGGGCCAAGGAAACCGGCCGCGATAGATTGATCGTCGGGGAGACGGAATGAATCAGGACCTTCATCAGGCAGAAAAACTGACGTTGAGTGAAAAGCGCCTGATGCAACGCCATAGCCGTTCGGCCATGGCGATCATGGCCATGCATACCTTGCTCTGTGTCGTCTATTTTCAACTGGGCTATATGCATATCGCGCTGCCGGAAGCATTGCTGCTGGTGTCGCTGGTCTGGATTTCTCTGTTGGCTTACCAGCTGCTGATGGCAACCGGCATTACCTTGAATCTGCGTGAGCCAAGTTTGTCGCTGCCGTTGATTCTGTATTTTATCGGGGTGTTCATGGTGTCGGGGTATTACGTGGATGAGTTTCGACTCAGCGTGGTGACCCTGTTCTTTGCCGCCTTGCTGATGGTGTCGTTCCGGCTCAGTGGCAAGGTGATGATTGCCGTGGCGTTTCTGGCCAGTGCAGCCTATGCGCTGATGCTGTGGCTGGCGTTGATGGATCGCTGGGTGCAGCTGAGCCTGTCGGTGGAGCTGTTGCAGTGGCTGGTGTTTGCCATGATCTCGGTCAGTTTTGCCGTCACCGGTGGGGGCGTGAACCGCCTGCGTAATGCGTTGGCAGACAAGAACCGGGACCTGGCCAATGCGGTGGAAAAGGTGCGGGAAATGGCCATCCGTGATGATTTAACCGGCCTGTTCAACCGCCGCCATTTGCTGGATGTTCTGGAGCGCCAGCGGGCGCTGGCCGGTCGTAAAGGGGTGCCGTTTGCGGTCTGTTATGTGGACCTGGATCACTTCAAGAAAATCAACGACCGGCACGGTCATGACTGGGGGGACCGGATACTGCGCCAGTTTTCCGAGCTGGCGTTATCGGGCATGCGTGACGGTGATTTTTTTGGTCGCCTGGGAGGCGAGGAATTCCTGCTGGTGTTGCCGCAAAGTGATGCCCACGGCGCCCTGCTGGTGGCTGAACGTCTACGCCAGCGTTGGCGTGAACAGCGTTTCGATGCCCAGGGTGGCCCGGCCACTGTCAGCCTCTCCGTGGGCGTGGCGGATTATCGGGACGGCGAAAGTGTCGATGAGCTGCTTAACCGGGCCGATCAGGGGTTGTACAAGGCCAAGTCCGGGGGGCGGGACCAGAGCCAAGTGGCGTGA
>NZ_LWEZ01001658.1:0-23898 GCF_001634945.1 Alcanivorax sp. HI0044 | reverse complement strand
GCAGCCTGCATGAAGCGGGCCATGAAGCGCTTTTCATTGAAACAACCGCGGGCGATTCACAGGATATTCAACGGGGTATAAATCGGGTTCTGCGCCGCTGGCAGCAGCTGGATGTGGTTATCAATTTGCCCGGAAAGCTGCTGGTGGGGCCTTTTGAAGCCACCCAGGGGCCACAATGGCAAGGCCTGGCCAACCTGCAAATGATGCACGTGGTACACAGCTGCCAACGTGCTCTGACGGCCATGAAGAAACAAGGGAACGGAAAAATTATTAATGTGGTGCCCGATTGCGGTTTACTGGCCGGGCCACTGACATCAGCAAGCAGCAGCACCTACGCGGGCATTGTCGCCCTAACCGAAAGCCTGAACAGCGAACTCGCCAACAGCCCGGTCAGCGCCGCCCTTATTGCACTGCCTCTCTACCGGGAGTTGTCTCAACAGCTGGATGCCACGGACCCACTCAGCCAGGCCCGCTTTGAACGCAAGACCCGTGACAGCCTGGATACTGCCCTCTCTCTGAGTGCCGATATCATTGCCATGCTGGACAAGCCCGCGGGCACAACCCTGCATCTGCCCTCAGCGCCGACCCGGGCGCAATGGCGCTTAAAACGTTGGTTCAGAAAACACTGGGACCGCAAAATGCAGCAACGCGGACAGCGCTATCGCCGCAGGGAACCGTAAAACGGCGCTCCACAAACGAGAGGCCCGCAACCCAACCAGGCTCAGGCGAAGTTTTCCACGTAGCGCAGCGTGTGCCGGTAATCCCCCGCCAGCGCATCGTCAATTTTCGGTGCGACAAGCGAGACCAGTTTTTTCCCCACCAATGGTACCGAGCTGCTTATTTCCACCTCGGTGTGCTGAACCGCTTCGTTGTCATCCCCGGTGAGGATCATTACACCACTGATTTTCATGGGCACATTACCCAATTCAAACCGGTACTCGGCCTGGTAGCGGCCAGCTTGCGTCGTCGGCGTCCAGAGAAATTCTGTCAATAAATCCGCGCTTTCCGGCAAGAAGCGGCGCGCCACAGACGGCAGCTTGTCCGTGCGTATTTCAATGGGCTGAATCAGCTGAATCAACTTTCCCCGCGGGGTATCCTCAAAGGCCCCAAAGCGGTAATTGTCCACCTTGCCCCATTCGTAACGCGTCTCATAGAACGCCTTGCTCGTCAGGATTTCGTAAAGCCGGTCCACACCGATGGGGTACTGGCGGTCAACCATCACTTTCATACTGTCTCCTGCCCTGAGGCCACCCGCTTCATCAACTGTAACAGCGGCGCCAGCTGGCGTTTCAAATCCGGTAAGGCGCTGATGACGGGACGGGATTTGCCGGCACGCAACAGCGCCAGTGCCTGTTCAATCGTTAATATGGGTGCCGCATCATCCACCGACAAGGTGGTGTCCGCATCATCACTGAGTACCGCACCCGGCCCGAGGGTACGGGCCTTTTTCAACTGTTCATCCAGGGTCAATTGCACCTGGCGCGGCGTCAATCCCACATGAGCGGCCGGGGTCTGGATAATTACGGTCAGCGGCAAACGCTGCACCTTGCCACGAAACTGGAAGGCCAGCTTTTCGCTGACTTTCAACGCCCGTTCCACGAATCGTTTGGCGCCCGCCGGGCCGGCACTGGGCAGCAGCACAGTAAATTGCGCCACGCTGCTACGCGCCAGGGAGTCCTCCTTGCGGATCACCCCACGCAGTGATTGCGCCAGCTTCAACAACACCATATCCGTTCGCTTTTTACCAAGCTGTACGAAAAGTTGATTGAATTGGTAAATCTCCAGTTGCACAACTGATAGCTTGTACTGCTGACGCGCGGCCAATGCCAGCTCCTGGCGCAGGCGGTGCTCCAGGTAACGGCGATTGCCGAGCCGGGTCAGCGGATCAATCATTGCCTGCTTGGCCAGTTCCTTACGCTCGTTCTGGTAATTGGCATGGGCCCTGGCCCGGGCCAGCAAATCCGTGGAGTTAAACGGCTTGCTGATAAAGTCCGTTCCTCCCAGGCGCAGCGCTTCAGCTCGGGCCTCTTCATCATTTTCTGCACCGGTGACGATGATGACCGGTAACCCGGCAATGCCTTCATCCTCGCTGGTGCGGATTTTTTTCAGTAACGCAAAGCCATCCATCTCCGGCATGGCCAGGTCCGAGAACACCACACTGATGGACGGGTTGCTGCAAATCATGGTCCAGGCCTGGAGGCCATTTTCAGCCACCTCGACGCGAAACTCACCACCGAGCATCTTGTCAGCCGCCAGGCGCATTACCTTGGAGTCATCCACAAACAGCAATAAGGGTTTGGGGGCCTTATCCATGATTGCCGGTTTCCTTTTTCAAAATCGCCAGCGCACCCTGCGGCCCGGGCTCGCGCCCGCGTACGTAACCATAAAGCCGTGACCGGCGCTGACAGAAATCCCCCCGCACAATGGCAGGTAAATAATGCTCGTTGAGTAGATGCCCGGGCCGGTCTGCCATGCAGTAAACCGTACCGGCGGTGCTATCAAGATGGGAGAGGATTCCCAACTGGGCAAGATAATCCCGACCATTGGCAAAATGTTCCACATACGGGACCGGGTGCCCTGCTGCGAGAGTCAGTTGCGGATCAATGTCCAGGCTGTCGGCCACGCCGCCAATGCAATACAGCTCCAGTTTCTTGACCAGAGGACGGGTACTGGGATGGCGCAACAGTTTGCGGACGATGTAACTGGCAACGATGGAGCCCTGAGAGTGGCACATCAGCACAACACGATCATTGTTTTCCAGTGCATCCACCAGGATATGCATTGCTGGACGTGACAGTTTGCCGTCCTTGCGCAACGTTCTGGCCGTAATGGATTCGGCCACATCACGCACCAGGCCCCAGGTTGGGGTGTGAATCAAATGCACCGGCCGCCCGAACAAACGGGCGATCTCAGACGTATTGAGGAGTGCCACCGGCCCCGCTGTTCCCATACCATTAATGAAAAACCACCGGCTGCGTGTATTCTCACGCACGGCCCGGGGCGGATGGCACACCAGCGTCCCCTGGCTGATGGATTCACGGGTGGCCGGAACCAATAGTTGCAACAAGGAAAGCAGTGCTTCGCCACGGCTGGAATAGGACGACAGAGAGAGCTCAGAACTAACGCCCGGCTCATCTCCCGCAGGCATAACCATTCGGGGAATGTCGGTGATGTGGCTCAGGCTCAGGCGCAAATCCCGCCGAATGGCGGAGCGGTTATCTATGACGTGGCGTAACCACAGCCGGGGACGGTGCAACATCTTCCTGCCCTGCCTTTACTGTTCTGTTTTTCTTATATGCCGAGCGTGTGTGTCTGCGCTCATATCAGAGTCTGTGCCCGGGAGAGACACCGGCGCTGTCGGCACACCAGAGTACGACGAAATCAGCAGACCAAGAATAGCAGGAAATCACCAAAGAGAGGTCACAGAAGTGAACAACACGCGGAAAAAACAGTGGAGTGTCAGGGCTTTGCCGCCACCATCCCCTTCGCACAACTGCCTGCGGCCTGTCTTCACACAACCGCAGGCAAAGCTGATTAGACGAAGTACATTAGCAGCCATTCAGCCGCCAGCGCGGGCTTGTCTTCACCTTCGATATCCACCGTGAACGCAAACTTGAGCAGCCACTGCCCTTCACGCTTTTCCGTAGCGTCCAGCAAGGTAGCACGCGCGCGAACCCGCTTTCCTTCCTTCACCGGAGCCATGAATCTCAGCTTGTCGAAGCCATAATTCATCGCCATTTTCATGCCTTTGGGCATCAAAAAATCGTCGATGGACGCCTGCAGATACGGCAGCAGCGACAGCGTCAGGTAACCGTGAGCGATGGTGGTGCCAAAGGGGGTATTTCGCGCTTGTTCCGGGTCCACATGAATGAACTGATGATCCAGAGTGGCATCGGCAAAAGCATTGATGCGCTCTTGATCGATCTGAAACCAGTCTGAAGCACCCAATTCCTTGCCGACGTAATCGGCCAATGCTGCGACCTCAACCACTTTCATTATGCTGCTCTCCTAACGGAATCTGTCTCGGTTTTCTTTCGAGGATAACCGCACAGGTTCACAGCACCATGACCTATTAAAACCGGATCAATGCCTACCCTGATGGTTTTGGTCAGTCCTCAACCGCTGCGTCCGTTGCGCAAAGAAAATCATTAATACTGGCAGCCACCTTCTCCGGCTCCTCCATGTGCAAATGGTGGCGCCCTGGCAGCCGTACAATTGAGGCCCCTTCCAGCCAGCCCAACCGGTGATCGAACATGCCATTTCCGCCCATGCCCTGCTCACCAATAATCAGGCAGGTGGGAGCCTTGATGGCTCGAATAAAGCCCTCTACCTGCTCTTCGGTCAGGCGCAGAAAGGAGGTGAGCCGCAAACGGCTGTCTGCCCGCCAGGTCCACCCCCCTTCCACCGGCATCAAGCCGCGCTCGCTCAACAGCCCGGACGACGCATGATTCAACCCGCCAAAGCCCTTGGTACGGGCTTCGATAGCATCCTCGACCCGGGCGTAGACCGGTTTGCGTTTGCCTGCCAGCGAGGAGGAATCATCCAGCGCTTTACGCAAGTTTGTTGCCACGTCCTTGCCGTCGGTGCTGGGCGGGCCCAGCCCTTCGATCAACACCAACCGGGATACCCGCTCCGGGCAGGCCGCCGCGAACAGGCAGGCAATACCTGCCCCCATGGAATGCCCCATCAGGGTGAACCGCTTCCACCCCAGCTGATCCACAACAGCCAGCACATCACGAACGTGGTCCACCAGATGCGTGACCACGCCATCAGGTCGATGATCGGAATGGCCATGGCCGGACACATCCAGCGCCAACAAAGGTCGTTTCAGATAAGCTGATAGAGGCGAAAATGAAGCCGCGTTATCCAGCCAGCCATGCAACGCCAGCACGGGCTCGGCGGTTTCGCCGTCGTCACGGCCTGGCCATTCGAGGGCGCTGAGAGTCTGGCCGTAGACACTGAATTTTCGTTCGATGGCGTCCATTCTCAGGCTCCCTTCGGTTGCAGTTCATCCAGCAATTCACGAAACAGCGCGAGGGTCTGTTCCGGTTTTTCCAGTGGGTACATGTGCGAGCCTTCCGCAATGCGATGCAACATGCGGTGGCGTTTCACGTGACGCCTGGCGCTGTCATGGAAAGGGGACGGCGAGTCCTTGCCAGTCACGATCGCGCCCGGCACTTTCAACCGTGGCAACCGGGTGGCGTTTGTGGGGGTATGGCGGAAAATCTCCACTTCCACTTCCGGTCGAAAACGCAGCCGCCAGCCGTCTTGCCAGGGTTCCACACCGGCTTTCAGGTAATCGGACAAACAACGGGGATCAAACGCCTTGAACAGCCCGCGAGAAGAAAAATAGCTGACCACCGAGTCCCAATCAGGCCAGTAGTCCAGCCGCCCACGGCTTTTCCCTGCCGGGGTCACCTTATCAATTTGTCTCGTCAGTTTTGCTGCGTGCATCAACGCCCCATGCAAACCATTCATCATGGGAGGGTCGAGCATTATCAGACAGGAAAACCACTCCGGATGGCGCTGCGCCACCAGGTACATCAATACCGACCCCAGCGAATGCCCGGCCCCCACAATGGGTTTGGGCAACGGCGCCAGCTGCGCCTCCAGTTCCAGGCTGAGGCTATGCCAGCCATTATCCACCGGGAAGGCAGGGTCATGGCCCGCTCTGTCCAGTACCACCAACTGGTACTCATCGGACAACGGCGCAAGAAAAGTATCGTAACTGTGGCCGGGTATGCCATTGGCGTGAGCGAAGGCAAGCACCTGACGTTGCCCTGATTGTTCAGGCATGAACTCTCCCTGGGGCCAATATCCGACCCAAACAAAAGGCACATCATAGCGGCACTCACAGCTGCCATGCCATGGCCGATAGCGCCATACGTCACGGTAGAGACGTATGCGACCGGTGCTTTTCAGGTAGTGTACAATGCCGGCACAAAGGAGGCGCTATGACCCTGATTTCATTCAACATCAATGGTATTCGTGCCCGTCTGCATCAACTCCAGGCGGTCATCGACAAGTACCAGCCCGCGTTAATCGGCCTGCAGGAAACCAAAGTTCATGATCCGGAATTCCCGGAGCAGGCGGTTCGGGATATGGGCTATCACCCCTATTTTTTTGGCCAGAAAGGCCACTACGGGGTGGCATTGATTACCCGTGAACCACTGGAATCCGTGCAGTACGGTTTTCCCACCGACGTGGAAGATGCCCAGCGGCGCATGATCATCGGCACCCTGAAACATAGCGACGGCAGCCTGGTCACCGTACTCAATGGTTATTTCCCGCAAGGGGAAAACCGCGAGCACCCGACAAAGTTTCCAGCCAAGAAAAAGTTCTACGACGATTTGCAGCATTATCTGATCAACCATCACCAGCCCAGCGATCAGGTCGCGGTGATGGGGGATTTCAATATTTCTTCCACCGATCTGGATATCGGCATTGGCGAAGCCAACCGCAAGCGCTGGCTGCGCGAAGGCAAGACCAGCTTCCTGCCAGAAGAGAGAGAATGGTGGGAACGCCTTGTGGGCTGGGGACTGACCGACACCTACCGTCACCAGAACCCCACCACCGACGATGTGTTCTCCTGGTTCGATTACCGCTCCAAGGGCTTTGATCGCGAACCCCGCCGGGGTCTGCGTATCGACACCGTCTTGGCAACCGAACCGCTCATGGCCAAGCTGGACACCACCGGCGTGGATTACGACATGCGCGGCATGGAAAAACCCTCAGATCATTGCCCCGTATGGGCTCGTTTTAACGGCTGAACAGGGCCTCACATGAAGATCAGGCTGCACCCGGAAAAGCTGAAAGCCAACCTGGATACCCTTGGCTTTATCATCGACCTGGGCATGATTGTGTTGGTCATCGCCAATCTGGGCCTGATCCTGTTCGACTGGCTGTTTCAGGTGCCCCCTGTTCAGGAGTTTCTGGCGTCACTGACGCCGGGCTTCCATAACTTCTACCGGGACACCATTCACGACGATTTCCTGTTCTACGACCTGTGCTTCGTAGCAGTCTACCTGACGGAGTTCACCATCCGCTGGATCGTCGCCATTGCCCGCGGCACCTACCATCGCTGGTTCTTCTACCCCTTTGCGCACTGGTACGATTTGCTCGGCTGCATCCCCGTGGGCAGCTTCCGCTGGCTGCGAATTCTTCGTGTGATCAGCCTGCTTATACGTCTGCAACGCATGGGCATCGTGGATCTGTCGCAAACCTGGCTTGGCCAGACCATCCTCAAGTACTACGGCATCGTCGTGGAAGAAATCTCCGACCGTGTAGTGATCAATGTGCTTAGTGGCGCTCAGCAGGAAATTGGCGGCGGCAGCCCCCTGCTCCACCGCATCGAATCCCAGGTGCTGGCCCCACGCAAAGAACAACTGGTGAGCTTTGTCGCCACCCGTATTGCCAACGCCACCCAGAGAAGCCATGGGCAATATCGCGATCAACTGGCCGAATACTTTTCTCACCTGACAGATGAATCCCTGGTCCGCACCCAGGCGGGCCGGCGCCTGGCCGCCATTCCCGTCGCTGGCCCCCGGGCTATCGCCCTGCTGGGCGATGCCGTGCGTGAAACCGGCAGCGCCTTTGTGGATCAGCTGGTGGATGACCTGGCCTCCCCCGCCAATCGTCCCCAGCTGGAACAGCTGCTGCACGATCTGATCGACGCCGCCGGCGGTGAAGGTGAGCAACTCGATGCACTGGTCCGCGACACCCTGCTGGACGTTCTCGAACAAGTGAAAAACCAGGTTGCCGTTCAGCAGTGGAAGCTGGAAGAAGGAGACGAATCAGTAAAAAGTTGATACGCTCGTATCAGTTAAAAGTATCAACCCAGGCACAGCACGGACCACAGCATGAACAGCATTCCTCCCACTGGTGACGACGACCTGCAACTCCCCGCTTCCCGGGTTCTTCTCGTGGATGACACGCCGCAGAATCTGGTTGCCCTGGAAGTGGTGCTGGAAGATCTGGATTGCCAGGTGGATAGCGTTAGCAGTGGTAACGCAGCCTTGTCCAAACTGCTCAAGGAAGACTACGCCCTGGTGCTGCTGGATGTGCAAATGCCCGACATGGACGGCTTTGAGGTCGCGGGCATCATGCGTTCTCACAAGCGCACGCAGAATGTGCCCATCATCTTTGTGACCGCGATCTCCAAGGAAACCCGCTTTGTACAGCAGGGTTACCGCAGTGGCGCCGTGGATTATCTGTTCAAGCCCATCGATCCCCAGCTATTACAAAGCAAGGTATCGTTTTTTCTTGGCCTGGATCAGCAGAAAAAAAGGCTGGAAGCCAAATTAGCGCGAGCGCGCCGATCAGAGGCAGAAATGAATGCCCTGTACGGTGAACAACCCGAATAGTTCCACGGGTATACTGCGACGGTCAGGACGACCCATAAAAAATATCATGGCCATTTCAATTCCCGGATACAGATTGACCAGCCGCCTGGGCAAAGGCGGCATGTCTCACGTGTTCCTTGCCACCCAGCACTCCTTTGAGCGGCAGGTTGCCATCAAGATCCTGACGCCGACGCTGGCGCTGGAACCCCGCTTTGCCGAGCGCTTCATGCAGGAAGCTCGTACCGTTGCCAGCCTGAACCATCCCCACATCGTTCCCGTTTACGACGTGGGTGAGCATCAGGGCTATTATTACCTCACCATGGAACACGTAACCGGCGGCAGCCTCAAACAGCGCCTCGCCGACGGTGCACTCGATGAGAGCAACGCTCAAAACATACTTCGCCAGCTGGCCGGCGCACTGAACTATGCCGGCGAACACGGTTTTATTCACCGCGACGTAAAAC
The DNA here is from genome assembly GCF_001634945.1 of Alcanivorax sp. HI0044. Taxonomy (NCBI): domain Bacteria; kingdom Pseudomonadati; phylum Pseudomonadota; class Gammaproteobacteria; order Oceanospirillales; family Alcanivoracaceae; genus Alcanivorax; species Alcanivorax sp. HI0044. Next base: position 15,092 of record NZ_LWEZ01001658.1, on the reverse strand, counting down.
CCGACAACGTACTGTTCCGCGCCGACGGTTCTGCGCTGCTGGTGGATTTCGGCATCGCCTCCAACGTGCTGCGCGACACCAGCGTTACCCAGTCCAACGCGATCATGGGCACGCCCAAGTACATGAGCCCCGAACAACACCGCTCCCAGCCGCTGACGCCACAGTCGGATCTCTATTCCCTGGGCTGCGTATTTTACGAGATGCTGGCGGGCAAGCCCCCGTTTAGCGCCCCGGACGCACGTAGCATGAGCCTGGCCCACCTGCGCGACCCGGTCCCCCTGCTGCCAGTGGCATTACGCCGCTACCAGCCACTGATCCGCCAGTTGCTGGCCAAAGACCCGGCAGACCGCCCGGAAAGCGGCAGTGCCCTGATTGCCCAACTGGATAATCTGGAGCCCGGCCCGGGGCACTATACCGCAGACCGCTCCCGCTACCGGCCCCAGGAACAGGGCACCACAACGCCACTGGCCCCGCGCTTGCGCCTGAAAGAGTCCAAGCTGGGCCTGAGCTGGCGAGGCAACCTGTACCAATACGACATCTACCTGGTGGCTGATGATTTTGAGCAGTTCCAGGCTCACTTTCCGGTCATGCGGTCCGCACTGATGGACTGGTTCCAGCAACGGGGCGCGCGCGGCAAGGCCGTCAGCATCAAGGCAACACTACACCCCTGGATCAGCGGCCGGGTTAAGCAATATCTGAAAGAATTAAGAAAAACAGAAGGGCTGGAATTTCTGGCCCGCATTCCCATGGCCATCAACCTGGTGGGTTCCGATGGCGACCCCATCGAGAAACTGGCCTGGGGCCCCATGGAAAACAGTACTACGGATACGCAACAGCCCTGAACCACCCCGTAGAAAACAGGCAGTAATGATTCAGATCCCGGACCGATGAACCATAAAAAAAGCACCAACCGATGGTTGGTGCTTAATTCGACCTAAGCCTCACGGTGCAAGGAGACACCATGATTTCCCCCCTCAGGTGTGGTTCCGGTGACACGGTTCAGGAGTCTGCCATGCGTTCATTGTGTCACCAGATTCAGGCTACGATGCCCATCCGGCGTTGCAAAGCCCGGATCGGCGAACGGTACACAAGGGGCTATCAAGGGTGGCGAATCACCGATTAACGGCTGGCGAGCTCCTCGCCAGGGCTGCATAACCACAGCAATTGCGCCCCGTTGGCGGCGGTCACATCCACATCGAAACAGGCGACCGTCCCCACGTTGAAGCCCACCCGCTCTGGCACACCGGTCCACTTGGCGGTCAATTGCGACACCAGTGGCATATGGCTCACCAGCACCATATTCGACGCCGGCGGGTTGGCCAGCAGCCAGTCGAACAGGGCCTGGGGGTGGCTATCCGGCGTCAGGTAGGGACACTCTTGCCGGGATAAACCGCTATATACCTGGGCGATACAATCTGCGGTTTGTTGAGCACGCAGGTACGGGCTGACGATCAGACCGCTGACCTGAACACCACGACCTTGCAAGGATTGCCAATGCGACAGCAGTGCCGCCTGCCCGGCTTCTGTTAGCGGCCGCAGGGCATCCGTGGCCGCCTGAGAGACGGCCTGCCCGTGGCGGCAGAGGTAGAGTTTCATGAGCTGAATGCACCCAGCTGAAATTCCACATCGTGCTTGTACTCACCACTCATCAGATTCTGGATGACCAGTTCCAGCGGCTTGCCATGATAGACAATCTTGTAAAGCGCGGTGGCCAGAGGCATATAAACGTCCAGTTCCGCTGCCTTGTCCGCCACCAGTTTGATGGTATTGATCCCTTCGGCTGTCTGCCCAAGGTGCGCAATCGCTTCCTCCAGGCTTTTGCCTTCGCCGAGCTGGAAACCTACCTGGTAATTGCGTGACAGCGACGAGGTACAGGTGGCAATCAGATCCCCCACCCCGGACAGGCCCAGGAAGGTCATGGGGTTGGCGCCAAGTTCCACCGCGAAGCGGCTCATTTCTGCCAGTGCACGGGTAATCAGAAAACTGCGGCTGTTTTCGCCTACGCCGATGGCTGCGGCCATGCCTGATGCCACCGCATAGATATTCTTTAGCGCCCCACCAAGCTCGACACCATAAATATCCGGGTTGTCATACACGCGAAAATAATCGCAGCTCAGCGCGTCCTGCACGGTCTGTCGCAGCTGCTCATCGGGGCTGGCGATCACCGTACCGGTAAATTTCTGCTCCACCACTTCCTTGGCCAGGTTAGGGCCACTGAGCACGCCAATACGGGTATGCGGCCAATACTGATGCAGCAGCTCGCTCATCAGCAGGAAACCCTCCGCATAGATCCCCTTGGTGCAACTGATCACCAGGGTATCGTCCGGCACCCATTGGCGGGCCTGCTCCAGCACCTCGGCGAAAGCCTTGCTGGGAATCGCCACAAAGACCATGGAGGCGTGCGTTAAAGCTTCCTCCAGGTTATCCGTGGCCGTCACCCCTTCCGGTAATTCGGCACCGGGCAGATAGCGGCTGTTCTCGCGATCAATATTGATCGCGGCCGCAGTTTCCGGATCACGAACCCACAGGTTCACGCTGTGGCCGTTGGCCGCAAGGATGCTGGCCATGGCAGTACCGAAACTGCCCCCGCCAAGAATGGCGGCATTATGCTTGTTCTGCGTCATAGGAACGCCTTGTTTACGCTTTCGGGCATCATAAAGCAGTTAACAGTGAATAGTGAACAGCGACGCAATTGAGGCTGGTATTTTCGACAAACAAGAAGGCCGCGCCCACCCTGTGGTCGCGGCCTCAAACACGGAATCATGCTCAAACCTGATCCGCGCAGCTATTTAATTATTCACAGCATTGACAAGCATCTCATGCATTCTGCGTGCGGTTGCCGCCGGGTCCTTGGGCAGCTGACCTTCCGCCAGCATAGCCTGGTCCAGCAACAGTGCAGCCAGGTCATCAAAACGCTCACCCGCGTCGATGCCACTCAGTTTGGCCAATAGATCGTGCCCCAGATTCACCTCCAGAACCGGCTTGTTTTCCGGAACAGGCTGGCCAGCGGCTTCCAGCATACGGCGCATCTGCGGGCCGAGCTGGTCTTCCGCCAGAACCAGACAGGCCGGGGAATCCACCAGGCGCGTCGTGGCACGTACCGCTTCCACATGCTCGCTCAGGCTCCCGGACAGGCGTTGAATCAGCGGATCATCGTTGTTCGCCTGTTCATCATCGCCCAGGTCCAGCTCACCCCGGGCAGCATTGACCAGCTTCACATCCTTGTAGCTTTCCAGATAACCCACCATCCACTCATCGACGGGATCACTGAGCAGCAATACCTCGATGCCTTTCTTGCGGAACACTTCCAGGTGTGGGCTTTGCCGCGCGGCCGACGGGGTATCCGCCAACAGGTAGTAAATGCTGTCCTGCTCTGCAGGCTTGTTGTCCAGGTATTCATCCAGGGAGGTAGTCACCGAATCCGGGTTACTGCTGGTGGCAAAGCGCAACAAGGCAGCGATGGCTTGCTGGTTGTCACGATCTTCGGCCACCCCTTCCTTGATCACCTGACCAAACTGGGCCCAGAAGGTGGCGTACTGTTCATCATCATTACTGAGTTTTTTCAGCATCTGCAGCACACGCTTGGTCAGGGCAGCACGAATCTTCTGTACCGGGCCATAGTCCTGCAGCAACTCACGGCTCACGTTCAGCGGCAGATCCGGAGCATCAATGACCCCCTTGATGAAACGCAGGTACTGGGGCAGGAACTGTTCCGCATCATCCATGATAAAAACGCGTTGGACGTACAATTTCAGGCCACGGTTGGCCTCACGCTGATACAGATCGAACGGCGCCCGAGCCGGGATATAGAGGAGACTGGTGTACTCCAGCTTGCCTTCCACCTTGTTATGACTCCAGGTCAGCGCGTCCTGAAGGTCATGGCTGATGTGCTTGTAAAAGTTCTGGTATTCCTCATCCGTGACTTCGCTTCGCGCCCGCTGCCAAAGCGCGGTGGCGGAATTCAGGGTTTCCTCTTTGGCGTCGCCATCACCGTCCGGGGCTGTCACCAGCACAATCGGGAAAGCCACGTGGTCGGAATACTGGCCAATCACCTGGCGAATTTTAAAGTCATCCAAAAAATCACGGGCGTCGTCACGCAGATGCAGAATCACCGCTGTGCCGGATTCATCACGGGTAAGCGGCTCAACGGAAAACTCACCCTTACCATCGCTTTCCCAACGCACCCCATTGGCCGCCGCTTCCCCGGCCTTGCGGGTTTCCACGGTGACGGTGTCAGCCACGATAAAGGCTGAATAAAACCCCACTCCGAACTGACCAATCAGCTGAGCGTCTTTCTTCTGATCACCACTCAGGCTGGCGAGGAATTTTTCCGTCCCGGAACGGGCAATCGTACCCAGGTTATCCACTACCTCATCCTGGCCCATGCCAATGCCGTTGTCGGTAATGGTCAACGTGCCCGCGTCCTTGTCCACTTGCAGGGTAATGCGGGGTTCACCACCTTGCTCCAGCAACGCAGGATTATCCAGCGCCTGGAAACGTAACTTGTCGCACGCATCCGACGCATTGGAAATCAGCTCCCGCAAAAAGATTTCCCGGTTGCTGTAGAGAGAATGAATCATCAAGTGAAGAAGACGGGATACTTCTGCCTGAAATCCATGGGTCTGTTTTTCTGCTGACACGATTGGCTCCTGAACCTGCGGGTAATGTTGAGAAACAGATATGGGCAAACCGGGGGTTTTCAAGGTGCGTCACTGAATTGAGTGATAAGCGGACCTCAAGGCCCGCCTCACTATTCAACCCTGGCAAATCGCCGAACGCCGAATGCACAACGCCAGATACCTTTGTTCAAAATCTGGAATGTGGGGGCTTTTTCTTCTCTTTATACGGAGGATCTCCAGTCCATCCCCGGCATTCGCCCCAGGAAGGCTTCAGAAACAACGCCAGCCACCCGGCATCCACCCTGGCGCTGCACAAATCACCATTGGACAGGCTGGGCCAGCTTAACGACTGGTCAGGTGAGACAGGGCAGAATCCAGATCCGGGAAACGGAAAATGAAGCCCTGCTGCTCCAGGCGCCGGGGGTAAACCCGCTGGCCGCCAATCAGCATGGAGGATTGCTCTCCCAAGCCCACTTTGAGTGCGGTGGATGGCACGCGCAGCAGCGCCGGGCGTTTCACTTGTCGGGCAAGGGTGTGGTGAAACTCTCGCTGGGTTACCGGGGCCGGTGCGCAAGCATTGAAAACACCATCTACCCCTGGGGTTTCCAACGCCCGAACCAGCACCGCCACCATGTCGTCAATGTGCACCCAGCTCAGCCACTGGTTGCCATCACCAAGCATGGCGCCAAGCCCAAGCCGATACACTGGCAGCAACTTGCTCAACATACCGCCATCGCTACCGAGCACAATACCGGTGCGCACCAGACACAGCCGAACCCCCTGTCGCGATACCGGCCGGGCTGCCTGTTCCCAGGCATCACAGAGCAAATAACCGAAATCACGCTTGCGGGCGGGACTTTCTTCAGACAATTCCGCGTTATCTGCATTGCCATAAAAACCCACGGCTGAACCGGAAACCAGCACCGCCGGTTTACGGTCCAGCCGGGATACCAAACTCACTACGGCTTCGGTGACCCCCACCCGTGAAGCAAACAGCACCTTCTTGCGCCGCTCGGTCCAGCGCCCGGCAAACAGGCTTTCGCCAGCCAGGTTCACGATGCCATCAATCGCCGCATCACTGTTGATATCATCCAGAGATGTGACCAGGCGCGTCCCTTCCGGCAGCACGCGAGCCGCTTTTCGGGGTTTCCGGGTAAGAACGGTCAACTCGTGGCCATGGGCTGCCAATCGCCGGCAAAGATGCTGGCCAATAAACCCACTGCCACCTGTTATCAGTACCTTCAACGGGTTGCCTCAATATGGCGAATACTGTCGATATCGTAAAAGTACTCCATATTGCCCGCGCCCAACGGCACACTCAAGGTCAGGTGATCGTCGGCTACTGCCTGCAAAATTCCGGTGCGACTGGGCCCCTCATTGGCCTCAATAGTCACATTTTTTCCTAGCAGCGCCTTGAGCTCGCTGTTCGCAACCGCAGCCGGTTCTGCCGGTTCCGCGGGCGCCGATTCCACCGCTTGGCTCGGGGTAGACGGCGAATCCGCCGGCTCATCCGCCGCCGACTGATCCCCACCAGGCACCGTTAACCTCACTCGCTGGCCGGAAGACAGGGTCAGGGACTGTAATTCATCGGCCCCCACGCTGCGCTCCACATTACCGCTGCCCACATTCATTACCAGCCACAGGCGGTCGCCATCCACTTTGCGCAGCACCCCCTCCAGGGTCCGCCCGCCCGTGGTTTCCAACACCACCGACTGGTTTTCATACGCCACCAATTCCGGGAACGTCTGCATAATCGGTTCTGGCGCAGCCCGTTCCGGTTCAGCCGGTTTCTCGGCACTCGGGGTCACCAGCTCCAGCCCGCCCTCTTTTGCGGGTGTGGTAACACGGGTTTCCATGGAGCCAGCAACCACGGCCCAGCCCACGTCACTCTTCTCCAAACGTACCGTGCGTTCCTGCACAGCCCCATTACTCAATTCCACCACGGCCATTACCTGGCCGCTATTTTCCGTGCGCCGAAGGGTCACATGGCGGGCCTCAATCGTGCTCACGGCCCCTTCCGGGAACTGGGTTCGCAGAAACTCCTCCGCCACATAGGCCAGAGTATCTTCATGATCAAAGTACAGGTCGACCTGGCCGTTACGGTAACGCAGGTGGTTTGTGTGCGCGGTAAAGTCCCCGGCCAGATAGCTCTTGAAACTATCCGGCATGACCAGCACAAGGGAACCGGAAAGCTGCCCCGTATCCAGCGGCGCCAAAGCCAGCTCCATACGATAGCCACCGTCAAAAATGCGAGTCTCCGGGTAATCCTGGTTCTTCGGCTTCCAGGAGAGGTGCACCACAGGACCATCCTCATCCGACGGGCCTACAATCAATGTTCTGCGTTCGGTGATGTCTTCCGGGTTCCAACCCAGCAGAATGCGTACCTCCAGGTCAGCCAGAAACCCTTCGCCCTGGCTCAGGGTCATTACCCCATCAATCAGGGCAACGCGGTCGTAACGGAATGTCTCTCCATGCAAACGCCCGGTCAGGCGCTTGCCCTGTCTTGCGACAACCAACAGTGCAGACTCTTCCGAGGAAACAAACGCGGTGCTGCTGGCTTTTTTCTCGCCACGCAGCACCTGACCGCTCTGGCTGGATACCGGCTGCACGGAAGCGTCTCCCGCCAGGCTGCCGCCTGTGACCACGAACAGGCCTATGCCCACCGCAGTGGTCAGCACCGCTGCTACACGGCCCAGCGCCCACCAGCGATAATATTCCCAATGACTTTGCACCTGCCCCAGGCTTACCAGCGGCACCAGAAAAAAAAGCGAGCTGTGGCCCCGGCTACCGGCTTCATGCATCAGCCCCAGCGTGGTGATGATGAGTGCGCTTACCCCAACAATAATCAGCAGTTCTGCCATATTCTTATTCTCTCCACGGGTCGTCGCCCTACCGATAACCGGCGAACAGCCCCCACTTTACAAAGCCTTTTGCGGGCATTCCAGCACTTAAGTTACTGATTTTTCTATTAGAGTGAAGGGCATGATATGCATCACATTTAGCCCTCCCGAACCGCCCGCTGCAAGCGCTTATTGATTACAGCCCTGACCTTCCGCCCGGATGTTCTGTGCCACTCATCATTGAAAAGAAAAAAAAACTTGTAAGGCCGAAAGTCTGAGGATATACAGGCGCTGAGGAGATTGGGAAACCGGGGGTCCGGACCTGATTAGCCCGTATAACAGGTTGTTTGAGGAGGTCAGAAAGGAGGCCACCATGAGTAACCATCGTAATGAGCAAGACCTTGATTCGGAAGATCTGCTGATGAACGAAGATTTCGATATCCTGGATGACAGTGTGGATGAGGAAGAGCAGGAAGAGCGCAGCGCTCGCAGCCGCTCTTTCAATATGGACATGCGCCATCGCATCGAAGATCGGCTGGAAGAGCGGCGTCTGAAGAAGGAACTCAATGAATACGAGTCCTTCGACCTGGACGACGACCTCCTCCACTAAGCCCACAAAAAAGGCCGGCAAATGCCGGCCTTTTTTGTATCGCTAGCGGCGGGTTTACCAGCCGGTCGCTTCTTTCACAGCTTTACCGATTTCTGCCGGGTTGCGCACGGTTTTCACACCCGCCGCTTCCAGGACAGCAAACTTCTCGTCAGCCGTGCCCTTGCCACCAGCAATAATGGCACCAGCGTGGCCCATGCGCTTGCCTGCAGGAGCCGTTACGCCAGCGATGTAGCTGACCACCGGCTTGGTGACGTTCTCCTTGATATAGGCAGCCGCTTCATCTTCTGCGGTACCGCCGATCTCACCGACCATCACGATAGCTTCGGTCTGCGGGTCATTCTGGAACAATTCCAGCGCATCAATGAATGTCATGCCAGGAATCGGGTCGCCACCAATACCAATACAGGAAGACTGACCAAAACCCAGCTTGGTGGTTTGGTTAACCGCTTCATAGGTCAGGGTACCGGAACGGGAGACAATGCCTACCTTGCCAGGTTTGTGGATATGGCCCGGCATGATCCCGATCTTGCACTCACCCGGAGTAATTACCCCAGGGCAGTTCGGGCCGATCAGACGAACGCCGTCCATGCGGGAGATATACTCTTTGACGAAAAGCATATCCAGTGCAGGAACCCCTTCAGTAATGCAGACGATCAGTTCGATGCCGGCGTCTGCAGCTTCCAGAATGGAGTCCTTGCAGAACGGTGCAGGCACGTAAATCACGCTGGCGGTGGCGCCGGTTTCAGCCACGGCTTCTGCCACGGTGTTGAATACCGGCAGGCCCAGGTGCGTCTGGCCGCCTTTACCCGGGGTGACACCACCCACCATCTGAGTGCCATACTCAATGGCCTGTTCAGAGTGGAGTGTGCCCTGGCTGCCGGTGAAGCCCTGGCAGATAACCTTGGTGTTCTTGTCGATCAATACGCTCATGCGGCACCTCCCACTGCTTTCACTACCTGTTCGGCAGCATCATCAAAACTTTGTGCGGCAATGATGTTCATGCCGCTTTCTGCCAGCTTCTGGGAACCCAGCTCCGCATTGTTACCTTCCAGACGAACCACAACCGGGACCGTCACGCCCACTTCTTCCACGGCACCGATAATACCTTCAGCAATCAGGTCACAACGGACAATACCGCCAAAGATGTTCACCAGAACGCCTTTTACCTGATCATCAGACAGGATGATTTTGAACGCTTCGGTAACGCGCTCTTTGGTTGCACCGCCGCCCACGTCGAGGAAGTTGGCCGGCGCACCGCCTTTCAGCTTCACCAAATCCATTGTGCCCATGGCCAGGCCCGCACCGTTCACCATGCAACCGATGTTGCCGTCCAGCGCCACGTAGTTCAGGTCCCACTCGGCAGCACGACGCTCACGCTCGTCTTCCTGACTGGGATCGTCCAGTGCCTTGATGTCCGGGTGACGATACAGTGCGGAGCCATCCACGTTGATCTTGGCGTCCAGGCAGTGCAGATCGCCCTCATCGGTAATCACCAGCGGGTTCACTTCGATCAGCGCCAGGTCCTTGTCGATAAACAGCTTGGCCAGACCCACAAAGATCTTGGCAAACTGATTGACCTGCTTGCCTTCAAGACCCAGCTGGAACGCGATCTCACGAGCCTGGTAGGGCTGTGCGCCCACCAGCGGGTCGATTTCCGCCTTGAGAATTTTCTCCGGGGTTTCTTCTGCGACCGTTTCGATGTCCACGCCACCTTCGGTGGAGGCCATGAAGACAACACGGCGGCTGGCACGATCCAGTACCGCACTCAGGTACAGTTCTTTGGCAATGTCAGTGCAGGTTTCCACCAGAATTTTTGATACCGGCTGGCCGTGTTCATCGGTCTGGAACGTTACCAGGTTCTTGCCCAGCCACTGCTTGGCAAACGCCGCCGCATCTTCCGGGGTATCCACCAGCTTCACACCACCGGCCTTACCACGGCCGCCCGCGTGAACCTGGGCCTTCACGACCCATTTGTCACCACCGATCTCTTTCGCCTTTGCTGCGACCTCTTCCGGGGTATCGCAGGCAAAGCCGGTAGAGACTGGCAACCCATAATCAGCAAAAAGCTGTTTTGACTGATACTCATGGAGATTCATGCCAATACTTCCATCATCAATGAATTAGTGGCGCCCTGTTCAAGCGCCGTTATCGCTGCCGTTCAAATGTCGCACTATTTCTTGCGACGACGCTGCGCCACATGGATTGCTTTAAAGTCCGTGGCCAAGGCTGCTTCATGAACGGTTTCTGACAGGCTTGGGTGACCAAACACCATCAGCTGCAAATCTTCCACGGTAGCCCCAAACTCCATGGCGATAACGCCTTGCTGAATCAGCTCGGACGCCTGCGGGCCTACTACGTGCATTCCCAGAATACGGTCTGTCTTTTCGTCGGCGACAAACTTCACCATGCCACCGGTTTCACCGGCCGCCATGGCTCGCCCGTTGGCAGCGAAGGGCACGGCTCCGGTCTTGTAAGCATCACCGGAATCCTTTACTTCCTCTTCGGTCTTGCCGACCCAAGCCACTTCCGGGTGGGTATAAATCACCCCGGGAACGGCGTCATAGTTCACCTGGGTGCTTTCACCCATGATCACTTCCGCCACCATGACACCTTCCTCGATGGCCTTGTGGGCCAACGCCGGGCCACGCACCAGGTCACCAATGGCGTAAACGCCGGGGACATCGGTTCGGCACTGGCTGTCCACGTAAATATAATTACGCTCATCCAGGCTGACGCCGGCATCCTGGCTAAGCAGGCCTTCGGTATAAGGACGACGGCCCACCGCCACGATCAAGCGATCGAAGGTTTCTTCCTGTTCGCCATCCTTGTCGGTGAAGTTCACCACGACCTGATCCTTCTTCACTTCAGACCCGGTCACGCGGGCGCCCAAGCGAATATCCAGCCCCTGTTTGGTGAACTGCTTCTGGGCATCCTTGGCAATCTGCTTGTCCACCGCTGGCAGGAAGTCATCCACCGCCTCCAGCACGACAACCTCACTGCCCAGACGACCCCAGACACTGCCCAGCTCCAGGCCGATCACGCCCGCACCAATCACACCAAGGCGCTTGGGCACCTTGTCAAAGTCCAGGGCGCCGGTGGAATCCACAATCACTTTCTGGTCGACAGATGCCACCGGAATATCCACCGGCACTGAGCCCGCAGCCAGAATCACGTGTTCGGCCTGCAAGGTCTGTGTATCGCCATCCAAAGGCTGGAATTCCACCTGCTTGCCGCTTTTCAGCTGGCCGGTACCCTGCAGCCAGGTCACCTTGTTGGCCTTGAACAGCTGGGCAATACCACCGGTAAGATTCTTGACGATGGTGTCCTTGCGCTTGAGCATGGTCTCAAGGTCCAGGTCTGCCCCCTTGATCTTGATACCATGGTCTGCCAGAGCGGATTCGGTCTCGTGGTACTTCCACGAAGAATCCAGCAACGCCTTGGACGGAATACAACCCACATTCAGACAGGTGCCGCCCAGAGCTGGCTCATCCTGCTTGTTGATCCGCTTTTCGATACAAGCCGTGTTTAGCCCCAGTTGCGCGCACCGGATCGCGGCCACATAACCACCGGGACCACCACCAATGATGATGACGTCGTAGTTGTCACTCATGCTCTATTCCTTCTATCGCTGGCACGCTTCGCGCAGCACGCTGGCACGCCATATCGCGTGTGCGTGCCAGCATGAAGCGTGCGGGCGTGCATTCAGATATCCAGCAACAGGCGCGCCGGGTCTTCGATAAAGTTCTTTACTGCAACCAGGAACTGCACCGCTTCCTTGCCGTCGATCAGGCGATGGTCATAGGACAGGGCCAGATACATCATCGGCAGGATTTCCACCTTGCCGTCCACTGCCATGGGGCGCTCCTGAATCTTGTGCATGCCCAGAATCGCCGTTTGTGGCGGGTTCAGAATCGGCGTGGAAATCAGTGATCCAAACACCCCACCATTGGAAATGGTGAAGGTGCCACCGGTCATCTCTTCAATGGACAGCTTGCCCTTCTGGGCTTTCTGGCCATACTCGATGATCTGCGATTCCACTTCTGCCAGGCCTTTCTGGTCCGCATCGCGCAGGACAGGTACAACCAGACCTCGCTCGGTAGATACCGCCACACCCACGTCGTAGTAACCGTGATAGACGATGTCTTCGCCGTCGATGGAAGCGTTCACTGCCGGGAAGCGTTTCAGCGCTTCCACACAGGCACGGGTGAAGAACCCCATGAAACCGAGACGCACGTTATGGGCTTTCTCGAATTCCGGCTGGTAATGCTTGCGCATATCCATGATCGGTTTCATGTTGACCTCGTTGAAGGTGGTCAACATGGCCGAATCCTGCTGGGCCGAAACCAAGCGCTCGGCAATCCGCTTGCGCAGACGAGTCATCGGCACCCGGCGCTCTTCACGCTCACCCGGTGCGCCCGGCACATCCAGAGTCGCCGGCTGCTGTGGGGCCGGCTGACTGGCACGCTTCTCGGCCTTGTCCGTAATGACCTTTTCCACATCACCCTTGGTAATGCGGCCACCGCGACCAGAGCCCTTCACCTGGTCTGCTGCGATGCCATGCTCGCTCATCAGCTTGCGGGCCGCCGGGCCAGCCTGATCGCCTGCACTGTCATCGTCGTCTGCAGCTTCAGACTTCGCATCATTTTTCTGTTCCGCAGAAGCCTCATCACTGGCTTTCTCTGCGGGCTTGTCATCGCTCTTGCCGGCACTGCCACTGGCTCCTTCGTCGAAGGTGCCCAGTACCTGTTGGCTTTCTACGGTTTCGCCCTCTGCCGCCATGATCTTGCTGATCACGCCGTCGGCCGGCGCCACCACTTCCAGCACAACCTTGTCGGTTTCAATATCCACCAGCAGCTCGTCACGCTTCACCGCTTCACCTTCCTGCTTGTGCCAGGTGGCTACGGTGCCGTCTGCTACTGATTCCGGGAACTGCGGGGCTTTGATATCAGTCGCCATGCCTAATCCTTAACTGTTACTTAATCTCGAAGGCGTCCTGAACCAGACGCTGCTGTTGTTCCACGTGCAGAGACATTGAACCCACTGCCGGGGCGGCCGCCATATCGCGGCCAGCGTAATGCACAGGCCCCACGCCAGCTTGTTGTGCTACACGGTACATATGATGCTGAGAGCAATACCAGGCACCCTGGTTCATGGGCTCTTCCTGACACCAGACCAAATGCTCCAGGTTAGGATAGCTCTCGAGAATTTCCTGCAAACGCTGCTCAGGGAACGGATACAACTGCTCAATCCGCACCAGCGCCGTGTCACTCAGATCATCGCCATCACGCTTTTCCAGCAAGTCGTAGTAGACCTTGCCGGAACACATGACCACGCGGTTGACCTTCTTGCGATCCAGATCAGCCAGGTCATCCAGTACTGAATGGAAAGTGCCGTGGGCCAGATCCTCCAGTGCGGATGTGGCCTTTTTATGGCGTAGCAGGCTCTTCGGGCTCATTACCACCAACGGTTTACGCAGTGGCCGTACAGCCTGACGGCGCAACAAGTGATAAATCTGCCCGGGGGTGCTTGGCACACAGACCTGCATGTTGTGCTCCGCGCACAGTTGCAGGAAGCGTTCCAGTCGCGCAGAGGAATGCTCCGGGCCCTGCCCTTCATAGCCATGGGGAAGCAGCATGGTCAGGCCACACAAACGGCCCCACTTGGCCTCGCCGGAAGAGATGAACTGGTCAATCACCACCTGGGCACCGTTGGCGAAATCACCAAACTGGGCTTCCCAGATCACCAGAGATTTGGGAGTGGTAGTCGCGTAGCCATATTCATACCCCAACACCGCTTCTTCAGAGAGCAATGAATCGTAGATATCGAAGCGCGGCTGCCCCTCGTAGAGGTGCTGAAGCGGCACATATTGCTCACCGTCTTTCTGGTTGTGCAGCACCGCGTGACGGTGCGAAAACGTGCCGCGACCACTGTCCTGGCCGGTCAAGCGAATGGCAAACCCCTGATCAAGCAGCGTCGCATAGGCCATGGTTTCCCCATAACCCCAGTTCAGGGGCAAGGCACCGGCGGTCATTTTGCGGCGGTCTTCCAGGATTTTCTTCACCTGACGCTGAACGACCACCCCTTCCGGCGGTGTTTCCAGGCGGGTAGCCAGATCCTGCAATTTCTTCAGCGGGTACGACGTATCCCAGTCATCTTCAACCTTATGACCGATGTAGGGAGACCAGTCCACGAACAGTGCCTTGTTCGGCTCACGCACCAGGGATTTCACCACATGGTTACCGGCGTCAAGCATGTCACGGTAATCATCCACGGTTTTCTGGGCTTCCTGTTCACTGATCACTTTTTCGTTGATCAGCTGTTCGGCATACAAGGTACGGGTGGTCGGGTGGCTTTTGATCTTTTTGTACATCATCGGCTGGGTCGAGGACGGCTCGTCCGCCTCGTTATGGCCCGAACGGCGATAACAAATCAGATCAATCACCACGTCTTTCTTGAACTGCATGCGGTAATCCACCGCAAGCTGGGTGACAAAGTACACCGCTTCCGGGTCATCCGCATTCACGTGGAAGATCGGCGCCTGCACCATTTTTGCCACATCGGTGCAGTACTCGGTGGAGCGGGCGTCATCACGCCGGCTGGTGGTAAAGCCCACCTGGTTGTTGATGATCACATGCAGGGTACCACCGGTGTGGAAACCCCGGGTCTGGGACATCTGGAATGTCTCCATGACCACACCCTGCCCGGCAAAGGCAGCATCACCGTGCAATATAATCGGAACAACCTGCTCGCCACCCTCGTCATCACGACGATCCTGACGGGCACGTACTGACCCTTCCACCACTGGAGAAACGATCTCCAGGTGTGAGGGGTTGAAGGCCATGGCCAGATGCACTTCACCGCCAGACGTTTGTACGTTGGACGAGAAGCCCTGGTGATACTTCACATCACCGGAGCCATTTTCATTGAAGCTCTTGCCATCGAACTCTTCGAACAGGTCTTTCGGGCTCTTGCCCAGGGTATTCACCAGCACGTTCAGACGGCCGCGGTGGGCCATACCGATCA
>NZ_LWEZ01001657.1:0-1072 GCF_001634945.1 Alcanivorax sp. HI0044 | reverse complement strand
TCCTGGC
Organism: Alcanivorax sp. HI0044; assembly: GCF_001634945.1. Lineage (NCBI taxonomy): Bacteria > Pseudomonadati > Pseudomonadota > Gammaproteobacteria > Oceanospirillales > Alcanivoracaceae > Alcanivorax > Alcanivorax sp. HI0044. The sequence continues at coordinate 1,065 of NZ_LWEZ01001657.1, read as the reverse complement.
CGCTGATGGCCATGGACATGACGGCCATGCGCACGGCGATGCCGAAGGTGACCTGGTTGAGAATCACCGAACGGGGGCCATCGGCCACTTCCGAGGCGATTTCCACTCCCCGGTTTATCGGGCCGGGGTGCATGACAATGGCGTCATCCTTGGCGAAATGAAGCTTGTCGTTGTTCAAGCCATAGAGACGAAAGAATTCGCCTTCGCTGGGCAGCAGGGCCGAATCCATGCGCTCTTTCTGCAGGCGCAGCATGATCACCACATCCACGTCTTTCAGGCCCTGGGCCATATCCGTGAACACGGTGGCGCCCAACGCTTCCGCATCCACCGGCAGCAGCGTCCTGGGACCGATCAAACGGACTTCCTCGGCACCGAGAATATTCAGTGCGTGAACCTGGGAGCGCGCCACCCGGGAATGCAGGATATCGCCGACGATGGCCACTTTCAGCCCGCCGAACCCGCCCTTGTAGTGGCGGATGGTATACATGTCGAGCATGGCCTGGGTGGGGTGGGCATGGCGCCCGTCACCGGCATTGATCACCGCCACGTTGGGCGTTACTTCGTTGGCAATGAAAAACGGCGCCCCGGAATCCTGGTGGCGCACCACGAACATGTCCGCCGCCATGGCTTCCAGGTTGCGCAGGGTATCGAGCAAGGTTTCGCCCTTGCTGGTGGCGGACTTGGCAATATCCAGGTTGAGCACGTCAGCGCTGAGCCGCTGGGCCGCCAGCTCAAAAGTGCTGCGGGTACGGGTGCTGGATTCGAAAAACAGGTTCACCACGGTCTTGCCGCGCAGCAAGGGGACTTTCTTGATCGCCCGGCCACCCACATCCACAAAGCTTGCTGCGGTATCGAGAATATCTTCCAGCAAGGAACGGGGGAGGTGCTCAGTGGTGAGAAAATGGCGAAGCTTACCGTCGTCGGTAAGTTGTACGCGGGAGGATGGCGCAAGCGTCGGCGTCATTCTTAGGACCTTGTCTCTCTGTTGTCCTCACTGACCAGTTCGCGGATCTCCGCAATTAGCGGTGAGGGCCCCCGCAATTCTACCCGCTGATGGGGTGGCAA
>NZ_LWEZ01001656.1:0-2714 GCF_001634945.1 Alcanivorax sp. HI0044 | reverse complement strand
AGTGCAGATTTGAAGATGCTGGCGGAGCGGGCGGAATCTGCCGCGCTCACCGGTATTCTGGCGGAAGGTTCGCTGCAGGACGCCACCTTTGCGACCACCGTTGCTGCCCTGCGTGAGCAGGGTGAGCGCGTGGTGCTGGCCTTGCCCGGCGCCGATAATGACCCGGCCGAGCTGGGATGCCAGCGTCGCCTGGTCGCCCAGGCCGATGGCTGGGTTGTGACCGACCTTTAAACCGAATTTCCTTTTTCCTGAACAGATGGCAGCAAGCAATCATGGGTAAGAACGTAGTCATTCTCGGCACCCAGTGGGGTGATGAAGGCAAAGGCAAGATCGTCGATTTATTGACCGATCAGGCTTCACTGGTAGCCCGCTTTCAGGGCGGCCATAACGCCGGCCACACCCTGGTGATCGATGGCAAGAAAACGGTCCTGCACCTGATTCCATCAGGCATTCTGCGCGAAGATGTGCAGTGCCTGATTGGTAACGGCGTGGTGCTTTCCCTGGAGGCGCTGCTCAAGGAAATCGGTGGCCTGGAAGATCAGGGTGTGCCGGTACGCGAGCGTCTGCGTCTGTCGGCGGCCTGCCCGCTGATCCTGCCGGTACACGTGGCGCTGGATCAGGCCCGTGAAGCGGCCCGCGGCAACAAAAAAATCGGCACCACCGGCCGTGGCATTGGCCCTGCCTATGAAGACAAGGTGGCTCGCCGGGGGCTGCGCCTGGGTGATGTGTACCAGCGCGAGCTGTTTGCCGCCAAGCTGGGCGAAGTGATGGATTACCACAACTTCGTTCTGCGCAGCTATTACAATGCCGAGCCAGTGGATTTCCAGAAAACCCTGGATGAAACCCTGCAACTGGGCGAAGACGTGCGCAGCATGGTTACCGATGTGACTGCCGTGTTGCACGGTGCCCGCGAGCGTGGCGAGAACATCATGTTTGAAGGCGCCCAGGGCACCCTGCTGGATATCGACCACGGTACCTACCCGTACGTGACCAGCTCCAACACCACGGCCGGTGGTACTGCCACCGGTACCGGGTTCGGCCCGCTATACCTGGATTACGTGCTGGGTATCACCAAGGCCTACACCACCCGGGTGGGCAGCGGTCCGTTCCCCACGGAGCTGTTTGACGAAAATGGCCGTTACCTGGCCGAGAAAGGACACGAGTTCGGTTCCACCACTGGCCGCGCCCGTCGTTGCGGCTGGTTCGATGCGGTGGCGCTGAAGCGTTCCATCCAGATCAACTCCATTACCGGCCTGTGCCTGACCAAGCTGGACGTGCTGGACGGCCTGGAAGAAATCAACATCTGCGTAGGCTATCAGGATGCGGCCGGCAACTCGCTGGAGTGTGCCTGGGATGCGGACAGCTACGAAGAAGTGAAGCCGGTATACGAAAGCCTGCCGGGCTGGTCGGAGTCTACGTTGGGTGCCAAATCGGAAGATGATCTGCCGGCCAACGCCAAGGCTTACCTGCAGCGTATCGAGGAAGTCACCGGTGCGCCCATTGATATCATTTCTACTGGCCCGGACCGGGTGGAAACCATCATCAAGCGCCACCCGTTCTCCTGAGCCAGGTGCAAACGAAGAAGCGGCCCACGGGCCGCTTTTTTTATGTTTGTCACGGAATGGAGTGATGCGCCTGTTTCAGGCAGAGCCCATTGTCTGGCCTTGGCAACGGGAGCGTGCTGGATGTCCGACGCTGTGGTTTTGTGTTGAGTAAATTCTTCTTATCTCTGTGACAGTTTTGTCATAAAAAACCGCTTCACTGTTCGCCTCTGAAAACAATTCACGGGGAGAACACTCATGTACCGGATTCCGTTTGCCAAAACGGCACTGGCGACCAAAGTCAGTGCTGTAACGTTAACTGCTCTTCTGCTTGCTGCCTGTGGTGGCGACAGTGATTCTAATGACCCTGTTGCACCTGGCGACCCGGCTGGAAAAACCCTTTCCTTCACGGCGGTGAAAGCCCCGGAAACGGATCTGGAAAAGCGTCAGATCCTGGCGTCTCCTTCCGTTGAGGTGGATGGTGAGACCTACGAGATCGGTTTCCATACCCTGTTGCGTTCCGGCGATGCGGTAAACGGGGATGTGGTCTTCGGCCAATTGGTCGACAAGATGGGGCAGCCGCTCTATGGCAACGACGGCAAGCTGAGTGTTACCGATTCCAATGAGCACACCTCCCTGTTGCCGATCGGTGATCGTTTGTTCTCCGTCTCCCAGATGGAAACCCGCCCAGGCGCCATGTTCCTGATGGAGCTGGATCAGAACAAACAGACTGGCCATCTTTCCGTCAAGGATCTCTGGCAAATCGACCAGTCCGGTGTGGACGGTGGTTGGGTGCACTGTGCTGCCAGTGTGACCCCCTGGAATACCCATCTGGCCAGCGAAGAGTACGAACCGGATGCTTCCGAGCGTGACCCGGTGACCGGTGAGATTGATGGTTACTATGAGCCGATGGCAGATTACTTCGGGGGTGATCTGACGGCCATGAATCCTTACTGGTGGGGCTGGAATATCGAGATTACCGTGGCTGCCGAGGGTGACAGCGCGCCCACCAGCGATCTTGTCAAACATTACGCCATGGGCCGCCTGGCCTTTGAGCTTTCTTATGTCATGCCCGACGAAAAAACCGTCTACATGACAGATGATGGCACCAACGTGGGCTTCTACATGTTTGTTGCGGATACCGCCGGTGATCTGAGTGCGGGCAACCTCTAT
>NZ_LWEZ01001655.1:0-833 GCF_001634945.1 Alcanivorax sp. HI0044 | reverse complement strand
ATCGTCGAGGAGGTCTCATGGGAAAAGAAGTCGCCGCCACGCATGTGTGCCACNTGGGTGCGCGAAGCCGGGCTCCAGTAGCCCATGCTATGGGGGTTCTTGCGGGCATAGTTTTTAACCGCAATGGGGGCGCGGCGGTCGGAGTTGCCTTCGCGGAGCACCGGGTTCACCGCAGAGCCGAGAATTTTGGTGTACCGGGCCAGAATGTCTTCCTCTTCCTCGCTTTGCGGCTCATCCGGGTATTCCGGCACCGGGTAGCCATGCTCGTTAAGTTCGGCGATGGCCGCTCTGAGCTGGTGGATGGAAGCACTGATATTGGGAAGCTTGATGATGTTCGCTTCCGGATCCTGGGTCAGATCACCCAGTTCGGCCAGGGTGTCATTCACCTTCTGCTGGTCGGTCAGATATTCAGGAAAGCTGGCAAGAATGCGTGTAGCGAGGGAAATATCACTGCTCTCAACTTCAATGCCAGCGATCGAAGTGAATTTTTCAATGATGGGTAAAAAGGAATAGGTCGCCAGCGCAGGCGCCTCGTCAGTCATGGTGTAAATAATTTTAGGCGTGGTCATAGAATTACAAGGTCCCAATTGTATTGGTAGAGCTTTCCGCCTGATATCAGTCGGCTTTTGGCCGTCAGATCAGCGGGCACCCAACAGGAGTGCTCCCTCCGAATAAAACTGTATTCTGCATAAGCTGGCGAGTATAGCACCGACCGTTTAGCCTTGTTAGGACAAGCGGTAGCAACCGCAGACCAACAACAGTCATCGATACTCACCCCATGGCGCAATTGATCTTACTTAACAAACCGTTTCAGGTCCTCTCCCAGTTCAGCG
>NZ_LWEZ01001654.1:0-792 GCF_001634945.1 Alcanivorax sp. HI0044 | reverse complement strand
GGTTTTGCCTCCCTGGCTGACTGGCAGGCGGTATACACGGCCTTTGGTCAGGGCAGCCTGACCGCCTTTGTGGATGGTGGCGCCAATATTCTTGCCAATGGCATGGGCATGGATGTGGGCGTTGCCGCCACCCTGCTCACCGTGATGGCGGCCCTGTTTGCCGGCACCACCATGGACACCGGTCTGCGCCTGCAGCGCTATATTTTCCAGGAATGGGGCGAAATCTATCAGCAAAAATGGATGACGCGGCCTCTGCCCGCCACGCTACTGGCCGTAGTCAGCTGCCTTCTGCTGGCGTTTGGGGCAGGCGGTGCCGATGGCTCCGGCGGCCTGCTGATCTGGCCGTTGTTCGGCACCACCAACCAATTGCTCGCCGGCCTCACCCTGCTGGTGATTACCATCATGCTGGTGAAACGCGGACGTCCGGCCATTTATACCCTGGCGCCGCTGGTTTTCCTGCTGGTGATGACCCTGTTTGCCCTGCTGATGCAGCTGAAAAGCTTCTACGAGAAGGAAGACTGGTTCCTCCTGGGGCTGGACCTTGTTGTATTGGTGGCGGCCCTGCTGGTTACGCTGGAGTGCACCGCAGCCCTCAAGCGCGCCTTCAAAGCGCCACCGGAGCCTCTGTAATGGCAACGCCGGCACAATGGCTCAAACGCATCAGCGATCTCGGGGCGCAGTACTACAACGCCCCCTATCGCGCCGCCATTGCCCGCGCCAAACGGGATGAAGAGGACCTGTTCATGCTGCTGGTCTTCTCGGAAATGATGGGGGTTCCCAACCCGGCAGCCT
>NZ_LWEZ01001653.1:0-633 GCF_001634945.1 Alcanivorax sp. HI0044 | reverse complement strand
CCTCACCTTACCGCAACGCAGCTTACCTCCGTCTTGTTGTAACGGGACAGATATCCCCAGGACGTTATTGCCGCTGGAGAAGATTATATCGCTGGCAAACACGTCAGCTCGCGTTTTGAAACTTTCAACTTTCAATTTTCTACTCAAAAAGCATATCGAGGACGAACATGGGATTTCTTGCAGGCAAGCGTTACCTGATTGTCGGCGTCGCCAGCGACCGCTCCATTGCCACCGGTATCGCCGAAGCCATGCACCGCGAAGGTGCCGAGCTGGCTTTCACTTACCAGAACGACAAACTGAAAAGCCGTGTACTCAAAGCCGCAGAACGGTACGGCAGCAGCGAAGCCATGTGCTTTCCCTGTGATGTCACCAGCGACGAGGCCATTGATGCCGTTTTTGCTGAACTCGGCAAGCAGTGGGATGGGCTAGACGGTATCGTTCACGCTGTGGGTTTCGCCCCCGCTGCCGAACTGGATGGTAACTTTGTGGATGTGGTCACCCGCGAGGGTTTCCAGATTGCCCACGATATTTCCAGCTATAGCTTCGTGGCACTGGCCAAGGCTGGCAAAAGCATGCTGGCCGGCCGCAATGGCGCCCTGCTCACCCTTACCTACCACGCCGCCCGCCAGTCCG